>JABGQJ010000575.1 GCA_018648945.1 Victivallales bacterium | reverse complement strand
CCTTCGCCTTTGCCTCCCTCGGTCTGGCCTCTCTGGCTGCCCCGGTTCTTGACGAGACGCCAGGGAAATCGAGCGAATGGGGGTTTCGGCCCTTGGCATCCACCCCGAGCCAAGTGACTCCTCCCGGCTTTTCCTGGCGGCCCCAGAAAGGCGCACGGGAGTACGCGCTGGAGGTTTCCCGCACCCCCGACTTCGCCGAACCCGCGTATCGGGCGATTGGTATCGCCTGGAATGTGCACTGCCCGCCGCAGGTTCTGGCAGCGGGCCCCTGGCACTGGCGCTTCCGCTATCGCGACAAGACCGACCAATGGTCCGCTTGGAGCAGGACCCGGGCATTCTCCATCGCTGAGGGTGCCAGCGAATTGCCCTTGCCGGCCAAGCAGGATCTCCTGGCCCGAATTCCCAGTCAGCACCCTCGCCTTTTCGTGCGTCCTGAATGGATGCCGAAGCTGAAGGAACGGGCGCAGACCGACCTCAAGCCCTTGTTCGAGAAGATGGTGGCAAGTGCGGAGAGGACCCTCAAGAATCCCCCGCCCACTGCGGAGCCTCCCCGCTACCCGAAAGGCATCAAGCGCGGGGGCGACCCCTGGCGGAAGATCTGGTGGGGCAACCGCACCTACACCACCAAGGCACTTGGGGCGGCTGCCCAACTCGCCTTCGTCCACCGTCTGGGGGGCAAGGAGGAATACGGGCAGTTGGCCCGGCGCATTCTCATGGCCTGCGCCAAGTGGGACCCCAAGGGGGCCACGGGCTACCGCTACAACGACGAAGCGGGCATGCCCTACAACTACTACTTCTCCCGCACCTACACCTTCGTCAACGACCTGTTGACCGAAGAGGAGAGGGACGAGTGCCGACGCGTGATGAAGATCCGTGGCGACGAGATGTACCGCCACCTTTCCCCCCGCCATCTCTGGCGGCCGTACGCCAGCCACTCCAATCGGGCGTGGCACTTCCTAGGCGAGATTGGCATCGCCTTCCACGGGGAGATTCCGGCAGCGGCCGAGTGGGCGTGGTTCGCGGCGAACGTGTTCGCCAACGTCTACCCGGTTTGGAGCGATGAGGACGGCGGCTGGCACGAAGGCACCGCCTACTGGGTCAGCTATATCGGGCGTTTCACCTGGTGGGCCGATGTCATGCGTGCCGCCATGGACATCAATGCCTACGACAAGCCCTACTTCTCCAAAATCGGCTACTACGCCATGTACGTGGCCCCGCCCGGCACTCGTTCGGGAGGCTTCGGCGATCAGACCCCAAACCGGAAGTCCAGCAGCTACCGCAGCCTGATGACCGTGCTTGCGGCGCAGGGCAGCAACCCCCATTGGCAGTGGTACGTGGACGCCCATGGCGGCCCGGCCCAAGTCGGTGGCCACGTGGGCTTCGTGCGCGGCTCGCTACCTCGGGTTTCGGCCAAGACGCCGGACGACTTGCCCTCTTCGCGCCTGTTCCGAGGGACGGGATTAGCCTTCCTGAACAGTGACCTGGCCAATGGCGAGAACAACGTCCAGTTCCACCTCAAGTCCAGTTCCTTCGGGACGCAGAGCCATGGCTATGAATCCCAGAACGCATTTCTGCTCTACGTCCATGGCGAGCGCATGTTCATCCGCTCCGGCAAGCGCGACTCCTACGGCAGCGCCCACCACAGGAAGTGGATGTGGAACACCAAGAGCGTGAACTGCATCACCGTCAACGGCGAGGGGCAGAAGGGCCACGACTCCAGCGCCTCCGGCCAGATCACCACCTTCCAGACCACCCGCGACTTCGACTACTTGGTCGGCGAGGCCGCCCCTGCCTACAAGGGCAAGCTGAAGCGTTTCACCCGCCGGGTGCTCTTTGCCAAACCCGACACCATTGTGATCTGGGATTCCCTGCAGGCTCCCGGCCCCTCGTCCTTTGAGTGGCGCCTCCACGCCAGCAATGAGATGGCCAAGCTCGGGTCGCAGAGCTACCGGGCCGTCAAAGGCAAGGCTGCCTGTCGGGTGGAGTTCGTGCATCCTCCCCAACTGGCAATCACCCAGACCGACAAGTTCGAAACCCCACCCCGCCCGCGCGTGAAGCTCGTGGAGCACCACCTTACGGCCGCCACCACGAGCAAGAGCGAGACCGCCGAGTTCGTCACCGTGTTCCGACCTCACAAGGCGGCTGCCGAGCTGCAGGGCGAGAGCACCGTGCAGGAACTCCCCGGCGGCTACCTCGTCACCATCCCTTCCCCGGCTGGCGGCTTGACCCGGGTTCTGCTGAACTCCCGTCCAGACACCAAGCTGACTGCGCAGGGGCTCGAGACCACGAATGAAGTCGCCGCCTTCCGGACCGATGCGGGCGGCAAGCCCATCGGGCACTTCGTGTGTGCTGGAAAGTAAGGGCATGTCCAAGGCCCAGCATTCCGGCAAACGGGGGGTATAGTTGAGCGTGCGCGCCGGGATGGTCCCGGCGCTCGGAGACGGCCCATGGCTCGCGTCAATCTTGGTCAACTGCGTACTGCACTCGGTGTTCTGACCCGCCTTCCCTTCGGCGAGGAACAGCGGAGCAGCGGCGATCTGTCGCTGCCCCTTGTCCTGGCTGCCGGCCTTATCGGTCTGGACGCTGCGCTGGTGGGTGGGCTCTGCTGGTGGCTCGGAGGCCCGGTGGCCGGGGCCTTGTTGGGTGGCCTTCTCGTGCCGACGGCCCTCTGGTGGCTGACCCGCGGTCGGGGCCTGCAGTCTCTGTATGCCGTGGTCCAAGGTGGCGGGACCGGGTTGGGCCGGGCCGACGAAGTCTCGCTGCGCATGGCTGCTTTCCATGCCTTGCTGTTGCTCAAGATGCTCTGCACGGGCCTCCTGGTAGGGGCCGGCGCGGCGCTCTGGCTGTTCATTGCCTGGTTGCTGGCCGGGGTGGTCCTGGCTGACGAATGGGCGTCCCGTGAAGGCTCGGGCACGGCCGGTCGCGTCTCTTGGCTGGTCGTCGGGGTGGGGTGCATCCTTGCCGGCGGGCTGTCGGGGCAATTCGTGGGGCCCCTGTTCCTCACGGTGCTCGTCTGGCTGGGCTTGCCGGTCGCGCGACGCTGGCTCGCTCCCCGCTGCGAGTTGCCGCCGACCGCCTTCTCCTGGTTGCTCGTGGAGGTCGCCGAGACGCTGGTGCTGCTGCTCGCTGTTTTGATTGTATTCGCTCCTCGCTGACAAGGGAATACCGATGCCCGTACAGATTCGATTCCGCATGCAGGAGGGCGACGAGGAACTCGCGCCCCGCAGAGCCCATCACGATGATGCCGCCTTCGATATCCGCGCGAACACGCCGGCGACGGTCCCCCCCGGGCAGGTCCGTCTGATCCCGACCGGGCTGTTTCTGGAGCTTCCCAGCGGCTGGGAGGCCCAGATTCGCCCCCGCAGCGGTCTGGCCCTGAAGAAGTCCATCACTCTGCTCAACAGCCCCGGCACCATTGATGCGGGGTATCGAGGCGAAGTGGGGATTATCACCTTCAATGCCGGCACCGAGCCCTTCGAGGTGGAGCGCGGCGACCGCATTGCCCAGATGGTGATCCAGCGGCTGCCCGAGGTGGAGTTGGTCCGGGTCGAGGAACTGAGCGAGACGAAGCGAGGCGCGGGTGGCTTTGGCAGCACTGGGACTGAGTAGACGCCCGCCCGCAACGGGCCATATTGCCCTTCCTATCCAGCAGCAACGACGGAACGCGCCATGCTACGAGAGTTTGCAGTCCTGATGGAGCAGAGCACGCCGGTGATCCGGCTCTCTGGTTTCGATTCCGGCGACGCGGTGATCTATGTCGGGTTGCCCAGCCTGAATCCGTCCGGCAGCGTCAAGGACGTGATGGCTTTCCATATGCTGCGCCGGGCCGAGGAACGGGGCGAGATCAAACCCGGCGATACCATCCTGGAAGTGACCACTGGGAACACGGGCATCGCCTTCGCTATGCTCTCCGCCCTCTGCGACTACAAGTTCGTGGCTGTGATGCCCGAGCACATGAGTGTCGAACGTCGCCAGATCATGAAAGCCTATGGGGCCGAAGTCGTGCTCACCCCCAAAGCGGCCGATATCCCCGGCGCCATTGCGCGCTACGAGGAGCTCAAGCAGGAGTTGGCGCCCAATCTGTGGCTGCCGAACCAATTCGCCAACGAAGACAACGTGGATTCCCACTACCACACCACCGGCAACAACCTCATGCGCGCCCTGCCCGAGAGCGCCGATTTCTTCGTGGCGGGCGTGGGTACTGGGGGCACGTTCCTAGGCGTCTCCAAGCGCCTCCGCGAGGAGTTCCCGAGCTGCCGCATGATTGCGGTGGAGCCTGCGGAATCCGCCGTGCTCAGCGGCGGCAAACCCAATCTTCACGGTATCCAGGGCATCGGTGAGGGATTCGTACCTGCCTTGATTGAGCGCCACCGGGACGAGATCGACCAAGTGGAAACGGTCACCACCGCCGAGGCCGAGGCCACGGCCTGCGTGTTGGCTCGCCGTTCGGGCATCTTCGCCGGCGTCTCCGCCGGGGCCAATGTGACCGTCGCCTTGCGCATCGCCCTCCAGAATCCGGGCGCGCGCGTCGTCACCCTCATCCCTGACCGGGGCGAGCGCTACCTGAACCAGGGCCTCTTTGGCTGCGCCCCCAGCGACTGCGAGAAACGCTGCGGACACGCCCTGGGGTAGAGATCGGGACGCCCAGTTGGGGATCGCGGAGACTTGTTTCGCGCTTGTGACACCGATCTCCCGTCAGACATGAAGCCTCGGGGCCGCAACTGGTGACCGACGTACCGACGGCTGTCGCCATGCCCACGCGCCACGCGGCGGAGGCCCGCCGCCCCTCCAGCCGGCCAAGTGTTGGGCGGAACGTGGCACCGGAGCAGCAGCCCTGGGCTTCCGCAAACCGTCGGCCCGCCGAAAACCGGTGGAGGGGCGCTCGGCCCCGAGCGCGGGGACCGTCGGCCATGTGCCAGACAAAGGGAAACATGCCACGCCAGGCGGGAGTATTCGTGCCGAGAGGTGAACTCTACGTTTGACGTCAAGTGCGTATGAAGCCCCTATTCCACCGCTGGCTTGGGTGGCCAGGAGACGTTTTGCCCCAGCTTGGTTCCCCAGGCCATCGTGGCAACGAACTTGGGGGACTGGGCGGGATCATCGTCGTAGTGCTGGAGTAGTCCCCAGCTGCCGT
>JABGQJ010000574.1 GCA_018648945.1 Victivallales bacterium | reverse complement strand
ATCAAATCCCGCCCGAACCTTGCAGGCGAGCTTCGACTGAGGCCCATCGATCTTGTTGGTGCACTCCAGTTGGGCCTTGCGGGTCGTGGGCCATTCCTTGGGATCAGCCACGCCATCGGTGACCAGCGGTTTGCCGGTCAGGTCTTCTAGGATGTACCGGGGACTCAGTTCGGGGCGGGGAATGCGCGCCTGGGTCACGGGCAAAGCGCTAACGCCCGCGCCGACCATTGAAGCGAAGGCCAGTGCATACTTCGACATGGTTTCGTCCTCTTCCGGGTGCACAGCTGAACCAGTGGTACATTGCGGTAATCTGCCGAAGCCAATAGTGTCCCATGGACGAGGATGCAAGCGACGGTTCGAGTTTCGCTCCCGAAGCTGCCCTCCCCTTGACTCCCACGCCGGAAGAGCCCCATGCGCCATATCATGATCTGCCTGGCCGCCATCGCCTCAGGCATTGCCGCTGCACCGTTCAACGTGAGGGACTACGGCGCGGTCGGAGACGGTGTTGCCAAGGACACGCTGGCCGTCCAAAAGGCCATCGACGCCTGTGCGGCAGCGGGCGGCGGCAAGGTCGTCCTAACGGCAGGGCGATACCTGACGGGATCACTCAAACTGAAGAGCAAGATCACCTTGCACATCACCTCCAAGGCCGTTCTGCTGGGCAGCAAGGACATCAAGGACTTCCATGGATCGCTGCTCTCGGCCACCGATGCCGCCCATGTCGCCATCGAGGGCAGCGGCACCATCGACGGCCAGGGCGAAGCCTACTGGGTGAAGGAACGGGTCCACACCGGACCGTCCTGGAAGGGCACTGTACAACACGAGTACAAGGCGCTGAGACGCCCCTCTTTCGTGCGCTTCACACACTGCCAAGACGTGACCGTGCGCGACGTGACGCTAACGGGTTCCCCTTCCTGGACGCTCCATCTGCGGCGGTGCAGGAAGGCGCTCATTGAAAACGTCACCATCCGCAACCCGCTCTACGGGCCCAACACCGACGGGATCGACCTCAACTCCTGCATCGATGTCACCGTGCGCAAATGCGATATCATCACCGGCGACGATGGCATTGTCCTGAAGAGCACCGAGCCCGGCCACGACCATCCCTCACGGAACATCACCATCGACGACTGCCGGATCTGGTCCGCCTGCAACGCCCTCAAGATCGGCACGGAAACCCACGACGATTTCACCAACATCACCATGCGGGACTGCCATCTCTACTCGGACACGAAGAACCCTCGCGAACGGACCATCTCCGGCATCGCCATCGAGTCGGTGGATGGGGCCAAGCTCAGCAAGATCCTGGTCGAGAACATCACCATGTCGAACATCCGCACGCCCATCTTCATCCGTCTGGGCCACCGGGGCGGCAACAGCCCCCGGACCCAGCAGGTGGAGCCGCGCGTGCCAGGCACCATCGACGGCGTCATCATCCGCAACGTGAAGGCGGAGAAGTCCATGTTCGAGTCCTCGATCACCGGCATTTCCGGCCACCCAGTGCGGAACATCACCCTCGAGAACATCCACCTCGAATACGAGGGCGGCGGGGCAACGGGCTGGGTGACCGACGACGTTCCCGACCAGGCGGTGATCCGCCGCTACCCCGAGGCCAGCATGTTCGGCCGGCTTCCCGCCTATGGCCTCTATATCCGCCATGCCCGGGACCTCGCTCTCAGGAATGTGGCGTTCGGCTGCTTGGCGCGCGATGCCCGCCCCATGCTGGTGTGCGACGATGTGCAGCGCCTGACCCTCCACCGAGTCAATGCTCCCCACCCCCCGGCAGCCTTTCCCGTCTTCTGGATGATGGGCGTGCAGGACATCCGACTGGAGAACTGCACAGCTCCCGATGGGACAGGCACATACGTGGCACTCGAAGGCACCGACGGGAAAGCTGTGACCATGCACAACTGCAACACCGCAAGCGCCACAACCCCGCTCCAGCTCCTGCCTCCCGGTGGTCTCTTGCTCAAAGGAACACCGCTGGTCACAGAGACCTCCCCGGGACTCGTCCTCATTGACCCCACCAAGATGCGCTTGACTTCCCCCATGTGGGTGGTCGAGAACGCCATCGAGACCCCCATCGGGCAAGGCCGGGAACTGGGCTCGGCCCGTTGCCGATTCGCGCTCTCCAAGGCTGGCGAGTACCTCATCCGAGTCCATGTTCTCGCGCCATCGGGGGAATCGGACAGCTTCTATATCGCCATCGACCGCGGCCCCATATCCCTCACCGATGTAGCCGGACACGGCAAGTGGCTCTGGGACACGGCCCGCGACCGAGTCAACGGCAAGGCCGACTTCGGCGCACAAACCGTCTTCGAACTTGGGAAGGGCGAGCACTCCCTCGTGCTCCGCAATCGCGAAGCCGGCACGCGCATCGACCGCATCGCCATCGTCCGCACCGGTCTGCCCTTCGACCCCGCCAAGCTGCCGAAGCAGTAGCGCATTCACAGGCAGGAAACCACCACGGTGCAGAGCATCCCTCTGCACTCTGATGCCCTTGGGTTCCGCAGAAGTGGCGGACCGGTCCGACCGGCTTGGCCTCCGTCAGGCGTCACTTCGCCGAGCTGTTACCGCGGAGTTTCAGCAACCGGATCGCCTCGCCGCGGACCCTCGGGTCGGCATCGCGCGTGTGGCGTTCGACCACTGCCCACGACTCTGGCCTGTCCATCCTTGCCCCGGCTTGGACGACCTTGAGGCGCACAGCGGTGGCAGGGTCATCATGCATGGACAGGAGCAACACCTTCGCCTGCGGATGCGGACTGCGCGCCAGGGCGATCGCGGCCGAGTGGCGGATATTGGCGGCCAAACTCCCAGCGAGGGCGGTCGTGGTGCAATGGCCCATGTCCTCGCTTCGCGTGGCCATGCCGATCTTGAGTCCCGCCAGAGCCTCGTCCCCTTCGAGCCGAGACAGGCGGTCCAGGGCGCTGAACTTCATGCTGTAGCGGTCGGTCTTCATCGCCTTGACGTACCACGGAATGACCCGTGGGTCGTCGATCAGCGACAGCCCGCGCACGGCGGCTTCGAACACGCGGGGGTGCTTCGCCAGCATCTTGGCACCCAGGTCGTCGATGAGCGGCCCGAGCGTGGCCGGATCGACCGGCTCGGGCTCGATGGGGATGCGCACGCGTGGCAGTTCGAGCCGCCCATGCCAGCGTACGCCCCGCCCATCACGATGGTCCTTCTCCTTCGCAATCTCCAGCACGCCCTGGAGGTAGTAGCGTTTGCCGTCGCGCGGCAGCACCCAGCCAAAGGCCGAGCCCAGGTCAACCAACGCCGCCTGATCGGCGGGAATGCCCCAGCCACATGGCCCAATGCGGAAGCGGATGGAACTGTCGTGCGGCAGGACAAGCTCAGGCGCGCCGCCTTCCATCCCGCTGAACGGGCCTCCTCCCATCGGCACGTCGTCCCCATCGGCGTTGGTCACGCGGAACGTCATACTCTTCCGGTCGGGGGCGACACGCATCGGAGTACCGACACCGCTGACATTCTCCAGCTCGAGGTACGTGGCGATGATGCCGGTGCCGTTGCTCACATGGGAGCGACGCATCGAGAGTCGGGCATGCAGGCCGTTCAACTCCTGCGACCAGACGACCTCGTCGCCTGCCGCCGCCGTTCTCTCTGCCCAAAGTAAGGCACCCATCGCAACAGCAATGGAATAGACGAAACGTGACATCTCAGCTCCTTTGATCAGATGGCCCGTTTGGACGCCCCAGGTGCGACTTCATTGCATTCGCGGAACTGCGGGTCACCATCGAAATGCCTGATGACTAGAGGAATCGTGGCATCCGTTGTCCCAGGCCAAAGCTCGGCCAGAACCAGAACCGAGTCCTGCCCCAAATCACCGTCTCCGGCGACTCTCGACGCGGATACGGTAGCGCTCGAATGGTCGTCGCGCCAGAACGTTCGAAAGACTTGAGGCGGATTCTTTGGGCCCGCTTCTGCGGTCCTCCCTACGAAGACTGGGGACGAGTTCTTCCGGTCCGAAGACTGGAGGCGGCTCCTTCCGGTCCTGGGCGGCAACAAGAGTAGAAGCGGCGTCTCGCCGCTTTGGGGACGGATGGCAAGCGGCAGAGAGGCGCCTTCGGCCTTCGCCAGCCAGCACCATCCAGCACGGCTGAACGGGCCACGGCATGGGCACAAGCAGAGGAACCGGGGAACTGCCGATGCATGGACGGCAGCGAGAGTAGATGGCAGCGCCTCGCCGCTTGGGGGACGGACGGCAGGAGTATGGGGACGGGCCTCCTATGGCACCCCACGACACGTTGACGTCATGCTGCACTGGGAATAGAGTCTTGCGTTACCGGAGGGAACGCCAAGCACGCGACGGGTGCGACTGTTCCCGCTCGCGTTCCGGGCAATCAGCAAGGAACCACCCCATGTCGCGTCTCGCCAATTCCGCAGCAGCTCCGCCAACTGGTACCCATGGTCGTTTCCGGCCCGGCTCCGTTTCCCCCAGGGCAACGGCTGCCCTGCTGGTGGTTCTCTGCGGGGTCTCTGCTGCCTGGAGCCAAGAAGCGAAGGCGCTCTTCTTTCAGGCTGGCATGCGTCTTCCCGCCGAGGTTGTGTCATCGCCAGCTTCCGGAACGGTCGCAGGTGGCGGGTACCGTGCGGAGCTGTCGAACGGAGTGGCGCGGGTGCCGTTGGTCGTCGTGGGGGGCAAGCCGTATGAGATGGGCTGGCATATCGGGCAGTTGCTCCGCCCCGAGATCCGTCGGTTCGTGCCAGCGGCGGCGGCGGCGTTCATGAAGAGACTGGGGGTGACCGCAGAGGAACTGTCTGACGTCTGGAAGTCCACCGCGCCCTTCACCGATGATCGGTTCGAACAGGAACTCCTCGGGCTGTCCGACGGCTCGGGAGTGCCCCTGGCCACCCTCCAGCAGGTCCATTGTCTGCCTCTCCTCCTGCCCTACTCGTGCAGCAGCGTGGCGGCCTGGGGGAAGGCCACGCGGGATGGTCATCTTTACCATACGCGCGATCTGGACTGGGATCTGGAAGTGGGAGCGCACGAGTTCCCCGTTGTCCTTGTTTTCGTCCCCGAGCGCGGACTCGCGCATGCCGTGCCGAGCTTCGCCGGCTTCATCGGGGCTCATTGCGGTATGAACGCGGCCGGGATTTCGCTGGCCGAGATGGGGGATTCGCCAAGCAAGGAGGCCCCCTACAA
>JABGQJ010000573.1 GCA_018648945.1 Victivallales bacterium | reverse complement strand
GTCGCCGCCGGAACTCCGCCACCGTGGTCTCGTGGAAGTCCGACCGCGAGACGCAGCCGTCGCCCCAGAACTCGATGTCGAGGATGGCGGTGTGGGCGAAGTCCGGGTAGCTCCTGAGGTACCGGGCGAGATAGCGGCGGTAGTGGGCGTGGACCTCCGGATCGTTGAGCGCAGCTCCCAGGGCGATGAAGTGGTGGGTGTTCTTCCCTTCCGCTAGGACGGCGAAGGGGGGGCGTTTGTCAGCGGGCAGTGAGCGGTACGGCAAGGGGCTGCTGGGGGAATGGATGATCATCGTTGGCGTGAACCCGGTCTCGCGCATGGCCGGTGTGGCGAAGCCATGTGTTTCGTGCATGTTGCCCGAACGAACCCCCGCATTGAGGTACGTCTGCAGTAGACTACGCTGGGCCACGGGGTCCCGCACGTGCAGCCAGCCAAGTCCCCAGATGCCGACGTGGAACGTCTTGAGGGACGGCGCCTTCGGGATCGGTTCGCGCACGACGAGTTTGACGGTGCGTTCCTGCCCAGTCTGGTCCCCGAGGGCCGATTGAATCGTGACCATCGCCTCCGTTCCCGGCGGGGCGTCCGCACGGCAGACCAGGAGCAGGCCCGTGTAGGGATTTGGCTTTGTCCCCATCTGTGCGCGTTGCCAGGCATAGGGATTCCTGAACTCATGGACCATCCGTTCGGGCTTGGTGCCCTGGTGGGAATCGAAGGCGAGTGGCTCCTTGCCGTAGGTGGCCTGCTGCGCCGTGAGTACCGTCAGCCAGCTCGGCGCGTCGATGCGCACGGTGGTGTCGCCCTTCGTCTCCTTGTCTCCGTACAGGTGCAGAACCCAGGCATTGGCCTGGCCGGCGGGGAAGGCGAGGCTGGGTGGCGACTGGTCGATGGCGGCAACGACATCAGCCGGGAACAGGCCGATCATGACCGGGTGTGTCTCCGTCTCCGATTTGAGTTCGTCCGCCTGGGCGGGACGCAGCCAGGCGTTGTCGAAGACCGCGCTTCCGGTCCCGTCGTTCAGGAGCAGCAGACGCACGGACACGGTCTTCGGCACGATGCGGAAGGTGACCTTGCGCTGGCGCCAGCCAGCGGGGAACCGGCCTGGGCCCTCCCCCATCGTCTTGGCCAGCACCTTCCCTTGGCCGTCCAGCTGTTCGACAGCCAGCATGGCTGTGCTGCCATCCCGACTTCCCGCGTGGGCGAGCAGCGTCCAGTCGCGCAACGGCCCGAGCAAGGAGCGGCTCAGGAGCCGTGCCGCACTGAAGCCGGGCTGCCCACGAAGATGGCGGACCCGAAGGGCGCCGGGATCGCCGAAGCCGTCCGCGAGGTGCTCGCACTTCGCCTGGCCTTCCAACCCCCGCCAGGCGTAGACTGTCCAGTTGCCGAGGGTCTCCTTGGCATCGCTGAACGCATCGTACCACGGCCCAGTGATGCTCACCTCGTCGAGTCGTGCGTCGTCATACCGGACATTGGCCCCGACCCGCTTCCCGAAGAGCTCGATATCGACCAGCGTCAGGTCGCCATCTGCGTAGCTGCCCGAGTCCGGCGCGGTCCAGAATGTCTCCAGGTACTGCCAGGTCCCGGGAGCGGGTGGGCGTTCATGGGGCGCGGCATGGCCGCTGAGCCAGCTCTCTTTGCCCGTTGTCTTGATGATGCCCCTCGGCTGCATGGCGATGCGGACCGCCGCTCCGGGGGCGTCCTGCTCCATGTTTACCCAGGCGGAGAACCGATACATTGCCCCCGGGCGCGCCGGGAGTTTCCGCTGCCATACGGCGTTGTGCGTACCGGCCAGGCGGAGTGAATGGGTGTCATGTCTGCCCGACTGATGGTCGAACACGAAGCGTCCGGGGTCTGTCTCGGGCTTCCAGTTGTACCATCCGGCGGGGACCGACTGGTCCTGGGGGTCGGGGGTGTCAAAGGTATCGGCGAGGACCGTGCGCTTCACGGACACGGTGAACGGGTGCCGCCGCCTGGCGGCGTCCGGCAGTTCCGCGGTCAGCGGGGTGGGGTGGGATAGAGCCTGGAGCTGGGACAGACAGACGGCATTGGCGGTGGCCGTACTCCAGCCGCTCACGAATCGCAGCATGTTCAGGCGACCTCCGTCATACTCGATGGGGGCGGTTTCCCGGTCGAACACACAGACCCTGAAGCGACCCGTCGCGCGGGCCTCGTCCCATTGCCACGCGATTTGCCACGGCACCCAGACGTCGTCGCGCATGACGCCCACCAGCTTGGCAACCACTTCCCGCTCGTCGTTCTGCCGTCGGTGTACGGTCACGGTTCCGTCGGCGCGACGGAAGGTGAGGAAGATCGAGGTCCCGCCAGTCTTGGGGAAGAGCTGCAGAGCCAGGTAGGCATTGGGGCGGTTTGGCTGGTCCCCATGGGTCGCTGGGAACAGAGTCAGGCCCTTGACGAGCCCCGAATCGGGCAGGTCCAGCGTGGTGTCCAGGTTCGTCGAGAGCTTTGGGTCGTTGTCGTGCAGCAGCAGGCACGGCTTGCCGCGGACCACGGCCTGCTCGACGGTGTTGCGCGTGCCCCCGCCGGTCTGCTTGCTGTGCGTGCGCCACGCATCGGAGGCAACGTCGGGTTGCCAACGGATGGTCTGGGCTCTGAGCTGGGCCTGGAATAGGGCGCAAACAAGAGTGGCAGCGGCAAGGAGCCAACGTTGGGAGTGGGTGGGTGCCATGGTGGGTGTCCTCATTCTTGTGTGCGCCGTTGCCGGGTGGCGAGGGTGGTCGCGATGGCGATGCCGGGGACAAGTGCGATGAATGCGCCTGCGGCGCAGAACCAGACCCAGCGCACGCCGAAGTTCATGGCGACCACTCCTCCGAACAGAGAGCCGAAAAACCAGCCGCAGGATTTGGCGCTGGTCGCCCAGCCGAAAAGCAGGCCCCGCTTGCTGTCCGGCGTGGACTTGGCTAGCCAGACCTGGAAGACAGACATGAGCCCGCCGGCAAAGAACACCATGCCGAGCCGCGCGCTCGCGAGCGTTCCCAGATTCCTGGCCAGGCCCTGCGGAATCATCAGTAGCCCGGCCATCCCTGCCGACCACATGGCAATCTTCTGGGGCGATGTCCGGTCTGCCAGCCAGCCGAGGAGCGGCCCGGCGAGGATGCCGGTGGCCGCCGACATGCTCGCGATGATCCCCGTCCAAGTGGCCGCCTTGACCGGGCCATTGATCTCCTTCACCAGCAACGCTATGAACGGGGCGTCGAGGCGCACGGCGAAGCCCATGAACAGCATCAGCAGGAGGATCCACCAGACGCTGCCGAAGCTGGGCAGTCGGAACTGGAAGGTGCCCAACTTGCGGCGGAGCGAGGTGGTCTTCTCGAACTGCTCGGTAACGCCGAGAAGGACGACGAAGCCTGCCGTGATCAGAGTCATGCCGCAGATGAAGAACGCGGCTCGGTAGCCGAATTGGTCCACGACAATGCCACCCAGGGACGTTCCTGCCATCCTGCCGCCAAAGACAGCCGAGGAGAGCGTGCCGAGAGCGAAACCGCGGTTCTCCATGGGCGTGTTACTGGAAATGAGAATCTGGGACGCTGTCACCGTACCCGCGAAAAGACCCACCAGAAACCGGAGCATCACCAATGATCCGACCCCCGGAACGAACGCCATCAGCGGCATCAGCATTCCGCAGACGAAGCTCGCGCGCAGGACCATCACGCGTCGTCCGTAGATATCGGAGATGAACCCCCAACACGGTGCGGAGAGAAGAAGCGCCAGGTTTCCCGCAGCCGCGAACAGCGCCGCCCACATTCTCACGCGCGACGGGTCGTTCACCCCGATCGCTTCGATGTAGAACGGAATGAAGGGGGTTGCGAAGCAGAACCCGGCCGTGGCCAGGAATTGGGCAATCCAGATGCGCAACAGGTTTTGCTTCCAGTGGACCATGGAAGATGGAACGCTCCTGCCCGTATTGGCTTAGCCTGATCTATTCATGCACATCGTCGCGAAAGCCGCTAGCGTGCGCGAAACCAGTGGGTTGCGGACACAAGCCGGGCGCAGGCGTATCGAGATACGTCAAGCTCGGCGTTGGGCGCAAGACTTTGGGATTGGGTTTGATAGAGGGTTGCAGCAGGTAGCTCATGAATGGACCAGGCTAGCCGCGCGGTTCGACGGCAGGGATGTCTCGTCGCTTCTTCAGTCTGCCGTACCTGTTCTCGCCGATCAGCCAGATCTGCCAGTTGCCGGTGCCTCGGACCAGGTCGGCAGGAATGACAACCTTGCCGTTCTGGCGGTCCTGGTCGGTAAGGTACACGGTGCGATGGCCATACTCGCTCGCATCGCTGTACAGGTAGACGATGGCGATATCCATGTTGTCGGCGGAGAACGCGATCTCCCACGGCTCGCCGAGGGTTACGCTCTCGACGGAGGTCCCGAAGTCCGCATCGCAGACGGAGAACTCGCAGGCTTGGCTTGTGGAACCGTCATCCATCACACACTGTGCCGTGTAGTCGCCGCAGACTGAATACGAGCGCTCAACGACGCCCCTGTCGCGGACCTCGATCTCTTCGACCACTGTCTCTCCCCGTCTGATGACGAGGCTCCTGACGCCCATGTTCTCTCTGTCCATGACGTTCAGCTTGACTGCCTGGTCCTTCCAGTATGGCACCCAATCGCCTCGGTCGAGCAGTAGGGTGCGGTTGATGGTCGGGCTCGCGGCATCCTCGGCGTAGTTGGGGAACCGCAGCGATTCCGCCTTGTTGGGCCCGCGCCAGGCATCCAGATCCGTGATTCGGTACAGTTCCTTGCCCCGCGAGGCGAGATGCGAATCGAAGCTCGGGGCGTCTCGTTCCGTGGTCCTGGTCGTCGGTGGAGAACTCTCCTCCACCAGCACATGGGTCACCGTCCCATCCTCGCCTCGGGTGATTCCCGTCACGATCTCCACATGCGAGCCCGGCGCCGGCGGGGTGAAGATCACATCCCCCACCTCGGCGGCTTGCGCCGACTGCGGGGCTACGACGCTCACTCCTTCGCGATACGACGGGCCGTAGTGGCGGCTCACGAACCAGATGGCGCACTGCAGCGCATAGCTGGTGTACGAGGAGCAGACCTTGCCGTAGTAGGTCGCGGCATTGCTCACCTCGCCTGACAGGTCTGCCGTGTACAGCACGCCGAGGGGGTTTTCCACAGCGGCCAGGAAGGTCTTCAGGAAGATCTCGAAGCCGAT
>JABGQJ010000572.1 GCA_018648945.1 Victivallales bacterium | reverse complement strand
ACACAGGGCCAAGGGGGGAAAAGGACCGGCTTCCCTCGGAGACTGGCATCATGGGGATCACTCGCCCTGGATTTGACATCGTGTTGTAGCTGTAATATAATACAACATGAGCCGGAAAACCAAGTCCATCGAGAACAGAATCGAGGCGGTCAAGCGCCAAATCCTGGCCATCGGCGAGATGCGACCGGGATCGCTGAGCAGGCAGAAGCGAGCCAGAGGCACTCTCTACCACCAGCTCAGCTACTGGCACGACGGCCAGGCGCACACCGAGTATGTCCGCGAGGAAATGGTGCCCATGGTCCGTCAGCAGCTGGACGCCTACAAGAGGTACCGCGAGCTGAACCGGGCGTGGACCTCCCTCGCGATAGAGCTATGCAAGCTCAAGGCGGAACAAGCGAGGGCGAGCAAGGGCGAGTAGCGACCGAGGAGGGAGGGACTTGCGCCGAGGGCATCTAGCCGCCTCACTGCCCTCGAGGGTGTCCTCGAAGGCATGGAGGGTACGCTGGATATTGCGGGCAAGCCGCCGGGCCACCGGGCGGCCCCAGGAGAACACATCCTCGGCGCTGGGCGGGGCATCGTCGCCGAACACTGACACGTCCACCGCTTCCCCGGCCAGCAATTCGAGGCACGCATCGGCGCGGGGGTCGCCGGCATCGATGTCGAGAGTCTGGGCGATGGTATCGCGGAGGCTGTCCAAGCCCGTGCGCAAGGTCCGCACCGCGAGAACCTGCCCGGCCTGGAAGACGAACACATCGGAACTGGCATCGTTGACAAAGAGCACGGCGCAGGGACGGCGACTCAGCTCGGGGTACCCCAGGCGAAGGTAGTTGCGGAAGGCGAACACGGGTGGGCAAATCCCCGCTGTCTCGGTTCCCATCGCCGCGATGAGCTGCTGGTGCTCGGCCAGCTCGTCCTTGGGCACGGCGACCGCAAGGAGCTCGTTCCGGGTCACGCCATCCTCATCCACCGTGCGTAGGCGCTCGATGTCGAACACCGTGTCCTCGGTCTCGAGGTTGCGTTCCTTCTTCAGGGTCCAGAAGGCGGCGGAGGCCATGGCGGACGCACGGACCTGCGGCACGCGCAATGCCTGGAGCACCATGCCGGGGGATTGGAGGCAGGTCCAGAGACGGCGCGGCATGCGCCCTCCCCCCATCATGCGCAGATGGTCGCGCAGCTCCTCGGCAGCTTGGTCCGGTTGCGGATCGAGGGTAACGGCAAGGTGCTCGGAGACGACGGGAAAGCGGTTCCGGGACGAACGAACCCGAGCCAGGAACGCCTGTTGCCCCGTAAGGTAGAGCCCAACCGCTTCACCGGCCTCGTCAGCCGCCTGCGCGATGTCGGAGCCGCCCTTCCGGCGGGATCGCCAGAGCGAACTGATTCCAGTGGTATTGGGCGAGTCGGCAGCCATAGTGTGCGTGGTCCGGGATTGCTCAACCAGAGGGAGGGCCTCTGTCTATCCCGTTGTCGTCGCTCACGGTCTCCCAAAAGCTCAGGGCATTCGAAGGAGTGGCGGGACTGCCAACTACTGTTCGAGCGAACAAATGGGCAGCGACGCGCCACGAAGACAATTCCAACATGCTATACGTGAGACGTTCCCATCTCACGGGGTGCAGATACCTTCCATCCATGCCAGCTATGATTCGGAGGCGTACCATCCCTACCCCGAATCGGCCAGCCCGCGTGGACAGCATCAACACCTGCACATGGTAATATCGAGCCACGCAGGCCGAATACAAGGCACCTAGCGGTGCAGGGCTACGTCGCGCACATGAGGGCACGGGACCGGGGTTACACCGTCCCTGGAGAACTCGCCCGCAGGCGCCCCTTCACCTGGGACGGTGCCACCCTCCAGAACGCGACAGCCCCGTTGGCGGGGTATGGGTCTGAGCTCAATGACCCCGAGGGCGGATTCGGAAGAGGACCGTGCCGACGGCCCGGGGAACCGAGGCGCGGAAGCGGATGTGCCACAGCCCACCCGCCCAGGACGCCTCCAAGCGGGAGTCGCCTAGGACCACTGGCTCGATGGTGGGAACCAGTTCCACGCCAGTAGCGCTGAGCAGGCCGCGACTCGCCCGGGGAGCGTCCCCGCCCTGGCCATCGGGAGCCAGGAGCTCGACGCCGTCCTCCCGTAGGATGGGCTCGCAGGCGCTCACGAAGGACCACTCCAGACTCTCGGGGGCGTGCTGGAACTGGAAGGCGTCCCGGACCTCCACACACTCGTCGCGGACCAGAGTCACCGTTCGCAGCCAGGAGGTGATCCCTGCGGTAACGGGGTAGGCCCCGGCCAGGTCAAGCGAGAGCTCCGCGTGACCGTCATCGGCGTGGTACGACAGGTTGCGGGCGGCGGCGGCGCGACCGGGGTACTGCTGAACACCGTCGATGGTGGGCAGATTGTGGTACCCGGACTGCATGGTCCAAATCTCGTAGCGACGGGAACTGAATGTCTTGGCGGAATAGGTGCCGACACCGGCATCCACCAGAACCGGCAGGCCATCGCGGTAGACCACGACGTTGCCCACGTCGTTGTGATTGTGGCTCTCCGCATTGTGCCCGCCCTTGGCGGCGACGAAGAAACCGGCAGTGCTGCCCGCGCGGCAACGGGCCGTCATCACTTGCGTATCAGGCATCCAGGCGTCGCGAGGATAGGGGGCCGTGCCAGAGCCGGCAGGAGTGGCAAAGAGACCCGGCAGAGCCCGACTGAGATCGCCACGGGGAACGGTCGGTGCGGCTCGTTCCTGGAAGTACCTGCCCAGCGCGACCAACGCGGGATTGTCCGTGGCCAGCCCGAAACGAACGCAGAGGGCACCGTCGGGGGCGCTGGTAGGCGAGGCGTCGGCGAAGTTGACGAAGCGGTTGTCAGCGATGTGGACATTGTGGATGTAGGCCCCCAAGTTGCGCACCAAGGGGAGAGAGGCGAGATCGACCTCGCCGGCGGTGGCCCAGGCGAGGATCTCCGCGCAGTCGAAGGTGGAGGCCCCGGCCCGGCCCCAATAGCCCGGACCCTCGTCACAGCCGCCGTCGGCGGGATGGGGAGCCAGATAGTTGTCGAGACACTGGAGGGCCTTGAGCACGGCCTGCGCCCGGCGCTCCTCATCCTCTTCCAGCAGCAAGGCGGTGGTGAGCCAGTTCGAGCAAATCCAGGGAGTCCAGTTGTTGAGCGAGCGGGCGCTACCGATGCCCATCCACCAGAAATCATCCCGACCGAGGCAGGGGTCGAGAATGCGGCACTTGGCCTCGCGCAGGATGCGAGGCATGATCTGGGGAGACAGGGAGGACAGCTGGTCGCCCAGCAGATACGCAATCCAACCGATCAGCGCCCCGGTCTCGGCAGCGAAGAGATCGACGGTGGGCGCCGCCGTGTCGGGCAAGCCCCTCCCCTGGCTGGTCTCCACATGGGCTGAAATACCCCAGAAAGACTCTTCGCAGATCGCCCAGACGGCGTCGAGGACTGCGTCCAGGAACCGCCCTTCCCCCTCGGTGCACTCCGCCAGGACCAGGGAGCAGAGGATCTGGCGGCGCGGGAAGCAGTTGGTCTCGTACACCTTCCGGTTGCCAGTGCGGACGAATTCCAGGAAAAGGGATGCGGGCAGCATGGGCCAGGGCGCCGCCAACGCCGTTTCACCAGCCGCAATCAGCCGGGCCTGGAGGTCCTCCGGCAACTCCTGCCAGGCGCTGCGGTCGCGGCCGGTGGGAAAGGGGCGAAGCCGCTCCCGGGGAATGAGATGACTACGGACGAGAGAAGCGGGGATAGGTTCGAAGATCATGGGCCAGTCGTTCTCGTTTCGTTGGGTCGCGATCTACTTCACGCGGGCAGCGGGCCACAATAGCGCGCGCGGCGGGGTTTGCACGGGGCTGCCGGCTTTGCTTACCTCCCTGCTCTGTGGTATGGTCACTGCCATCATGGAACCAGGAGCTGCCCATGAAGCCGAAGCGCCCCAATATCGTGCTCGTGAATGTGGACCAGTGGCGGGGGGATTGCCTCGGCTTCACCGGCCATCCGACGGTGGAAACACCCCATCTGGACCGTCTGGCTGCCGAGGGCGTGAACTTCTCGCGTGCCTATTCCGGGGTGCCATCCTGCATCGCTGCCCGGGCGGCGATGCACACCGGCCTGCGCCAGGCCACGCATGGTCGGGTGGGCTATCAGGACCGCGTGCCCTGGACCTACAAGACCACCCTGGCCGGACTCCTCGCGCAAGCTGGCTACCACACCCAGGCCGTGGGCAAGATGCATGTGTTCCCCGAGCGTGCGCTGCTGGGATTCCACAACGTCGTGCTCCACGATGGCTACCTCCACAACGCGCGGAAGCACAATCCGCGTTTCGAGATGGTGGACGACTATTTGCCCTACCTCCGAGCCAAACACGGCCCCAATGCCGACTACGCGGACACTGGCCTCGGCTGCAACGGCTATGTGGTCCGGCCCTGGATCTACGACGACCTGGACCATCCCAGCGCCTGGGTCACCACCCAGGCGAGCGATTTCCTGCGGCGGCGCGATCCGAGTTGCCCATTCTTCCTCTTCCTTTCCTACCATCGCCCCCATCCGCCACTGGATCCGCCGCGGGACTACCTGCACGTCTACGAGAACAGGACGCTGCCGCCACTGCCCCACGGCGAGTGGAACAAGGAGTTCGCCGAGGGTGGGCGCGGACTGGACAGTCCCGTGCCGCGGGGTGAATGGCAGGTGGACCGAGCCCGTCGGGCCTACTACGCACAGATTACCTTCATCGACCATCAGCTGAACCGACTCACCCAGACTCTCCACGAAGCCGGCTGCCAGGAAGATACCTGTGTGCTGTTCTGCGCCGACCACGGCGATATGCTCTACGACCACGGATTCGTCGCCAAGGCATTGCCCTACGAGGGCTCCGCCCGCATCCCCTTCTTCATTCGCTTCCCCCGCTCGTGGGGCATGCAGTCGGGAACCAGCGTGGATGCACCGGTCGAACTGCGGGACGTGCTACCCACGCTCTGCGATGTGGCCGATGTGCCTCTCCCCGAGAGCATCGAGGGGCGCAGCGTACTTCCCTTCTGCCGAGGCGAGGCCCCGGAATGGCGCGACTATGTCCACGGCGAGCATGCCTCGGGGAAGCTCTCGAACCACTGGATCGTGGATGGGGAGTGGAAATACGCCTGGTACTCGCAGACCGGCCTGGAGCAGTTGTTCCACC
>JABGQJ010000571.1 GCA_018648945.1 Victivallales bacterium | reverse complement strand
AGCCGAGATTCCACGACTGGAGCGATGAGCTGTGGCGGATGCACCGCTACAACTACCACCGCTTCTCCGAGATGGTAGACGCACAGATCGACATGCTCCTCGACGCCCTGGAGCAGTCCGACTTCCGGGACAACACCCTGATCATCTTCTCCGCTGATCACGGGGACGGGCTGGGACGGCACCGTACGCTGGGCAAGTCGACGTTGTACGACGAGGTCTGCCGGGTCCCATTCATCGTGTCCACCTTGGGAGACCTGGGGGTCCGGAAGGACATTCGGGACACTGAGCATCCGGTTTCGGGGGTCGATTTCGGGCGTACGGTCTGCGACTACGCGGGCGCGGATAGGTCTGTCCTCGCGCATGGCAGGAGCCTGCGGCCGCTGGTGGAAGGCAAAGAAGCCGCATGGCGTGAGTTCGTTTACGCCGAAAGCAGCGCCTACATGCACATGGTGACGGACGGGACGATCAAGTACGTCCGCGAGTACATCGAGAACGATGATTTCACCGGCGTGCCCCCCTGTTCGAGGACGCACCAGACCGGTGTCGAGCAGCTGTTCGATCTGACCCGGGATCCGAACGAAAGCCGGAATCTCGCCTATGATCCGGAGTGCCGACAGCAGCTCGAACGAATGCGTGCCGCACTGGATCGCAAAGAGCAGGAGCGGGTCGCGGTGAAGGCCGTTGCGCCCTTCGCTCAGAAATTCATGTCTGCCCGTTCCAAAGCCATCAAGCGCAAGAAGATCCCCCAGCATTACTGACAGCGGTCACTTCAAACCAGGCCACCTCCCCCTCTACTTTCCCCTTCGTACTACTATCGCGCAACTTCTTGTTTTCCCGGCAAGAAACCCCGAGGTGGCGGAACGCAACATGCTGCGCAGAAAGCTAATGCGGACGGTCTTTCATTCGATGTTCGACGTTGGGCGTTCGATGTTCGGTGTTCGTCCCCTTTGGTTGCGGCCAGCGGCCGCTCTATGGCATTGGTGAAATCCGTGGCCACTCTTCCCTCTCTCCCCTCGTCTCGTCTCAGCGAAGGGTGACTTCCCGAACCGTCCGGATGTGCACGGGACCGAGCAACCCGGAGAGCAACAGCGGGTCGTCCTTGGTCCAATGGTGCCAGGTCGTGAATGTGAACCGCCCCGTCGGGCTGGGCTTGCCGTCGAGCACCCACTGGGGCCACTGCTTGAGTTCCTTGCCCTTCCACTCGCGGTCCGCCGGTAGCTGCTCATCGCCAATCAACCGGTTCGGCCAAAGGTTGGTGACCTTCACCCGCAGCCTGTTCTGGCCAGAACGGAGCGCAGCCGTCACGTCCACGCGGAATGGGGGCTTCCAGAGCACGCCCAAGTCCTTGCCATTCAGCTCCACTTCAGCCAGACTCCTCAGGTCGCCAAGGTCCAGGACATGCCGATCGCCCTGCCGCTTCGCGGCGTCCCAGGCAAAGGCCTTGTCGTAGGTGGCCGTACCCGAGAAGTACTTCACCGCCTGGTTTGGATGCTCAGTCCAGGACGACAGCTTGTCGAGGGAGACGGTGCCTGGGGTGCCCCAGCCCGGAGGGAAGCTCAGGTTCCATGGCCCGGGAAGCTCAACCGGCTTCGGCAAAGCCGTCACCTCGGCCTTCAGGACCTTGCCCGACGCCGTATCCACCTCGAACATGCCGGGTTTCCAAGCCAGAAGCTCCAGCCCGCCGCCCTTGCCAGCGAGCAGATCGCAGTCCGGGATTGGCACCAGCAACTCGCTCTCCTCTGGCAGAGCCAGCATCCGGTTCTCCCGCACCCGCAGCTGCTTGACGGCTCCCCGGTACTCATACTCCAGGCGCAGCTCCTTGACGACCATGAAGGCCGGGTCCCTGCCCGCCAACGCGTTATCGACTCGCACCGACAGCGCGCCCTTCTTCACCAAACCCACCAGCTTCTCCGTCACGTCCAGCACCTGCGCCACCGGCGCAGGCGTCTCGTCGATCAACCCATAGACGGCCTTCACCACCTGCGCTCCCGGCGGCACCACCGCTGTCTGATTCTCCTCCACATTCACGCTCTTCTTCTCGCCGTTCAGCAGGAAGTCGATCTTCAGTTCCTTCACCACACCTGGCGCCGGATCCCCAGCCATGCCATTGCTCGCCTGGATGCGCCGGGAGCCGCCTTTGACGGCCGCCTTGACGATCGCCGTCACATCCACGCACTCGGCTGCCACATCCTCGTCGGCAAACGCCCCGTACTCCGCCTTGCGGATCTTCAGCTCGTAGACGGGCTTGGCGACCTCCTCCTGGGGTCTCGCGCGAAGGGCAACCGCATGATCGCCAGCGGCAGGCTCCCGGAAGACGACGAACACCGACCCCGCCGGGTCGAAACGCAAAGCCACGGTCGTACAGCCATCCTGTTCGCGGTACACGGGCGCCCGTTCGGTCCGCCCGGTGTCCGGATGCCACAGTTCCGGCACCTTACCGGCCACCCGGAAGGTGCACTCGACCTGATCGGAGACGGATTTCTGGTTCGCCACGAAGTAGAGGTCCGTCCCAGCCACCAGGCGATGGATGTAGCTTACCCGCGCCCCCTCGCTCGCGCAGACGAAGTCCGGCTTCAGCTTCAGCGCAGCCAATGCCTCGGTCGGCGACTGGTCGCGCACGCCCTTCTGCCAGATCCCATCCGCCAGTCGCTTCACTGTCGCGTCACAGGCCGGATAGCCACTCAGACTGGGCGACCTCTCGGGCTTGGCGCCGAGAACCGTTGCGCCGGCCGCGACCAGCTGCCCCACCTTGCGCAGCACGGCGGGTGTCATTGTCTTGCTCCTCGGCAGGACCAACAGGCGATAGCTCATGCCCGACGGCAACACGATACGACCGTCCTTCACGGACATCAGCAGCAATGCCCGCGTGTCGCAACCGTCGTACTCATACCCATTCGGCAAGCCGCCGCCGCGCAGACTGTTCGGGGCATCCTCGCCGCAGTAGAAGCTGACATCGGCAACGTACAACCCCTGCTGCAACAGGTACTGGCAACGAGCCTGATAGGTCAACCAGTCCTTGCCCTGTTCCCACCAGGTGGCGGTGCGATCGAAGTGCGTCCCCCACTGGCCCATGGTCATGCCGGGCAGACGGTCCAGCCATGGCTGATGCGCGTAGCGATGGTAGATAATCCGGTTCACCCCAGCGCAATAGGCCGCATCGCCCTGCGCCTTGAGGGCATAGGGATGCTGCTGCCACCGCCCCGCATCCGGCGAGGCGGTAAACGACTCGGCACCCACAAACTTCCGACCGTAGACATGGGCGACCGAGGCCGCCAGTTTCGCGTTGCCCGGGTTCGTGCCATTGCCGACCCAGAACTCACTCATCGGGATGTCGCTGTAGCTGCCGAACTGCAGGTCGTCCGACGGCCCATTGCCGTAAGGTTCCAGCGAGTATTGAAGCCCCGCGCGATGCGCCATCTCGGCAAATGCGCCCGAGTAGTTCTCGGCGAACATATCGGCGATGGTGCGCCGCAGATCCCAAAGAAAACGCTCGCTCAATTCGGGACTCTCCACCACCCGCCCCGTGAACACCGGCAGGAAGCCCTTCAGATCATATCCTCGGCGCTTCTGAAACTCCTCCGCGAATCCCTGCGTCCAGTTCTGGCTCCCCACCTCGTAGCTATCGACCAGCACATTGTTCAGTCCCGACGTCACATCGCCCGCCAGCGTTCCCAGTTCGGCCAGAACCGGGCCCATCATGCCGTCCCAGTGCGCCTGCGCAGCCGCCTTGCTCAGCTTGTCGCATTCGAGACCCGTCCCCGCTGCCGGAGCGGGATGATTCTTGCGCCCGTTCGCGGTGTAGCCGACCCGCAGAATCGTCCACCTACCAGCCGGAGCCTGCCAGGACAGCTGGCCGTCGGCAGCCATGCGGGCGGTGAGGTCCACGGTCTGGTCACGCCACACCACCGCCTCCCGAGCCACCGCAGCGCCCGACGCGCCCTTCATGTCACCGCCTCGGACGGCAAAGGTCTTGCCGCCAACGTTGCCAATCCCCACCTTCATGGAGAGGTCGATCTCCGCAATCCGCAGCCGCTTCATCCGCCGGTCGCCCGACGTGAAGAGCATCCGGTAGAATCGGGCAGTGACCGGCGCGAAGGAGAAGGTCTGCGCCCCGTTGTCGCGCGCGATCGAGAAATCCCGCACGGTCCGGAACGCCTCGCCGTCGTCGGAGACCTCGATCCTACCCCGGCAGCCCCGCATGGTGCCACTGGGCGTGAAAGTCAGTGTCCGCGCTGTGAATGGCTGGGCGAAGGCAAGCTGAACGTAAGGCAACGCACCTGGCTTGGGCATCGGGAGTTGCACGGCCGTCGAGGTCTTGCCGTCTGCCGCCAGTCCCCCATCTCGATTCCTGGCACTCACCGTAACCACCGGCGCTGCGTCACGCATGCTCGCCAGTTCTCCCACAGGCGTGCGAAATGCCAGCACGGCAATATCACGGTAGAAGCCCAGGTTCGTCTTCGGCTGGGGGAGCTTCCCAGCGAACGCGGTCGGTCCCGTGACCTGCGTCTCACTGGTCACCACCACCTTCATCCCGTGTTCCGGGGTATTCCATGGTCCGCCACTGCTCGACCAACCGGCGCAATTGTGCATACACAGCTCGATCCCCAACCGCCGCGCCTCCGTGGCCGCATGCTTCACCATCGCCAGCCATTCCGGGCTGTTGAACACCACCGGTCCTTCCGGGATGCCGCAATCGGCATTGAAGATCTGCGCCCCGCCGACGCCCACCCGCGCCATCGCCTCCAAGTCTGCCGTGATACCCTCCTTGGTGACATTCCCATTCATCCAGTGCCACCACGTATGCGCCCGAGCCGAGGCGGGCGGCTCGACGAACCCCCGTTCCAGTTCTTCCCCCGCTCCGTAGGCAGTCCCAGAAATCCAGCCCAGCCCAATCCCAACCAACACCACGCAAAGCCGCCGAATATGCATTTCTCGATTCCTAGTCTATGACGATCCACCACAGGATCTCGGGACCCGTCGCCGTTCACGACGAGAAGTATGCGTCCTCCCCAACAGTAGCGACCCCAACCCGTTGCTGCCAACAGAAGCGGCACGACAGATGCATGTCCCCTGCGTCTGCGGGTCCATGCGCCTCCCCATTACCATCATTCGCTTCTGCCCCGCATCGGTGCGCCAGCAGCGGCAGTCGCCGAAGGGAGCGGTACCCCGCTCCGTTC
>JABGQJ010000570.1 GCA_018648945.1 Victivallales bacterium | reverse complement strand
CTTGCCCCTGCCCAAGGCGGATTTCGTGGGCAGTTGGGTGCGTTGCTCTCCCGAGACCGTGGTTTCCCATGGCACATGGGGCGGGTTCAGCGCGGCGGCCTACTACTTCGGGCGTACGCTGCACCAGGAACTCAAGGTGCCCATTGGTCTGATTGACTCCTCCTGGGGTGGCTCGCGCATTGAGCCGTGGATCCCGCCGGTCGGCTTCGATGCGGTTCCGGCCCTCGCCGAGACCGCCAAGCAGGTGGCCCTCGCCGATCCGCGGACGGACCTCCACAAGGCAGCCCTGGTCGCCGCTCTTGGCGTGACCGAGCAATGGATGGCGCAGACCCGCGCTGGCCTGGCGACGAACCAGCCTGTCTCCCCGATTCCGCCGTGGCCCGCCGGCCTGGGGCCTCGCAGCGGCCGTGGCGACCCCTGCGCCATGTACAATGCCATGATTCATCCCCTCGTGCCCTACGGCATCCGCGGGGCCATCTGGTATCAGGGCGAATCCAACCACCACGACCGCATGGCCTACGTGGACAAGACCCAGGCCCAGGTCGAGGGCTGGCGTAAGCTGTGGAACAAGCCCGAGCTGCCCTACTACTTCACCCAGATCGCGCCTTACCAATACGGCAGCGAGAACCCCGAGATTCTTGCCACCTTCTGGGAAGCCCAGGCCACCATCGAGAAGAAGATCCCCCACACCGGCATGGCGGTCATCCACGACGTGGGCAACCTGAAGGACATTCACCCCAAGAACAAGCAGCAGGTCGGGCGCCGCTTGGCGCTTCTCGCCCTGGCCGAGACCTACGGACGCAGGGACATCGTCTGTCGCGGCCCCCTGTATGCCTCCTGCGACTTGGCGGGTGGTCAGGCCGTTATCCACTTCGAGAATGCCGCCGGCCTGAAGACCACGGACGGCAAGGCCCCCACCCGGTTCCAGCTCGGCGGCGACAATGGTCGCTTCGTCGATGCCGTCGCCAAAATCGAGGGGGAGACCGTGGTTCTCTCCCACCCCGAGATCACGCAGGCCACCGCCGTGCGCTTCGCCTGGCACAAGCTGGCTGAACCCAACCTGATGAACGGTGCTGATCTACCTGCCACGGCCTTCCGCTTCGGCGAGATCCCCAGGGATGCACTGGTTCGCCGCATTGCCCCGGAGACCAAGGACTACACCGTAGTCTACGATCTGAAGCTGCCGAACATCAACGTCAAGGGCGACCGCGTGGTCTACGATGTGGACGAGAGCAAGGCGTTCAAGGGCGACTTCGACCGCGTCGGCTACCTGCTCTATCTGCGCCTGAAGAGCGGCGAGGAACGCTATGTCTTCGCCTCCATGGATGCATTCGTCAAGGATCTGGACAAGATCGGCGTGCCCGCCTTCGCGACCAAGGCCGAGTTCCAGCAGGCCCCCGCCAATCTGACCGTGTCGAGCAACGTGCCAGGCATCAAGACCGGCACGATTGCCCATGGTTGGCTGGAGTTCTGGGCCTGCAACTACGGGCCGGCGAATGCCGCCAAGGTGCCCGGCGCCTCGGCCAGCAAGTACGACTTCGGCGACCAGACGAGCCCTGAGACTCCCCGTGGGTACGGCTCCATGCAGATCCACAACGTGGATGCCAAGCAGGTCATCCTGGCGTACAATAACTGGAATGCGCGGGGCAGTTGCGACATTGGCATCGGCAACAGCCCGAAGGGCCATCCCGACTATACCTTCGAGAAGAACGGCAGCAGCTACGCCGAAGCCAAGCTGACCGTGCTCGTCCGTCCCGTCAAGTAGAGGCTACTGCCCGGGACCCCAGCCGCGGACCATGTCCCTTTGGGCATCGGTCTGCGGCGAGTCTCCGGTCTGGCCTTGTGTGTCGCGCAGGCGCTGCAGTTCGGCGAGCGCTTCCCCTGGGCTTGCCAGTCCGTGCCGGACCAGGTAGCAGCCCACCACAGTTCCCGTGCGACCCCAGCCCCCCCGGCAGTGGATGTAGACTGGCTTGTTGGTCGCCACGGCTGCATCGACCACGTCGAGCGTGGCGGCCAGATCCGCCACGGTTGGCACGTCGAAATCGTGGATCGCGCGGCGTTCGCAGGCCACCTCGACCCCCATCTCGGCGGCGAATCTTGCGAAGGGCTCGGCGTAGTCGGGCAGTGGCAGACTCTCGTTGAGCTCACCCTCTTCGGTCAGATTGAGCGTCGTCCGGATGCCGACGCGGAGCAAGCCCCGCAGAGTCAGCGCCGCTGCGTCGTCATTCCAGACATCCGGGAAGGCACCGGCAAGGATTTTGCCCGGCACCACCCAGTAACTCCGTGCAAACGGTCGTTCCATGGTGTGTTCTCCCAGTCAGCTTAGTCCGAGGTAGGTCAACCAGATGGGGATTGTGATCAGCGCGGCCAGGTGCGTGAGCAGCACGGCCGAGGCCGCGAATTCGCGGTCCGCATGATATAGATCGCTCAGCATCACGCTGGCGATGGAGGATGGCATGACCGCAAGCACGCGCAGCACGGCCAGCGCCTCGCCCTCCAGAGGCAGAAGCTGCAGGACGAGCAGCGCCAGGGCCGGGATCAGCACCAGGCGTAGGACGGTAAGAACAAGCTGCACGGGTTGCCAGAGATGCTTCGGGTGCAGATCGGCCATCCGGCTGCCGGCCACGACCATTGCCAAGGGTGGGGCCGCCGCGCCGAGCAACTCCAAGGCATCCAGCAAGGCGTTGCCGGACTGTCCGAGCCGGGAGCTGGCCAGCACATTCACGTCCAGCCCATCCCGGATCAGCAAGGTGACGAGCGATGCGGCGATCGCCACCATCGGCATGGTTACCAGCCGCCGGGCCATCTGCCGCCAGGGCACGCCCCCGCCGGTCAGGGCGATCACCCCCAGAGTCCAGACGGCCACCTCGGACCCGACCGTGGAGAAGACGAGCAAGCCCACGCCAGCCTTCCCCCAGTAGAGCAAGATCAGGGGCATGGGCAGGAAGATGTAGTTGTTGATCGTGCACTGGAAGTGGAAGGCTCGGGCCAACCCCTTGTCTCTGAACGGCCCGACGGTCACCACGGCCAGGCCGACCAGGAAGCCAGTCAGCATGATCAGTGCCGTCCCCGTCGGCAAGGCCCAGTTGTGGATCAGTTCGCCCAGCGTGAACGTGCGTACCAGCGTGACATAGACCAGGGCGGGGTAGAAGATCCGGGTGACCAGGGCGACCAGCCGGCTGGTGGTGTCGCCTTCCAGCATCTTGCAGCGGCGGGCGATCACGCCAGCCGCCACCATCAGGAACACGGCGAGGAGACGAATGACGATGGTATACATAGGCTTCCTGAGATACGGTCGGTTTGCGGCGCGCGGTACCATACTGCCCCACCCGCCGCGCTGCCCCCTTCCGCCCGTCGCCAAGTGCGTTCCTTCTATGCGGCAACCGATCCGGGCGAGCCGTCACCCCCTGGGAGCGCCAAGCCCCAGCTTGGCATGGGACGCGTTGGCCAACAGAGGACCTTCGCCGTCCGCCCTGGCCCCGCCAACGGGTACCCGCCGCGTGGTGACCGCTCCGGCCGGGGAAAACCAATGCCACTCGACCTTACCTTCCGGGTTCGGTGGTCCTTGACTTGGGGTCCACACCATTCTGCGCCGGGGCTAGCCTGATCTATCCATGGACCGTCTGCTGCAATCCGCCATTCCACACCATGCCGGGCAGTTCCCCGTCCTGCCTGATTGCCGGTGCGCCATCCACAGGCAACGTGTCCCGGCACAGAGAGCAGACCAACTGCTCCCAACGACCGCGCCGACCATCGTGCCCTCCGCCGTGGCCGAATAGGCTCGCGCCATGGCGGGGTTTGACATGCGGCGGCGGTGGGGCATGATATATCGAACCAGTTGCGGCTTAAGGAGACACAGTAATGGCTCTGCGAGTGTACAATGCAACGAGTACCGTCACCACGACAGTGACCTCGGAATGCGAGTTCTGCGGGCACGTCCACGGCGTGAAGGCACAGACGACGGGGTTCTCCTCCACGATGGGGGCCGGGAAGGTCTTCGGGGACAGAGCTGCAGCGGGTGCAGCCAAGCAGGCAAAACGGGCTGCGGAGAAGTTGGGCAAAAAGAGTGTCGCGCTGCGGTGCCCGAAGTGCGGACGCTTCCCGACGCGGTACATGGAGATGCACTTCCCCGAAGGCTTCCGCAAGGGGCTCGCCCAGGCCGCTGAGTACTTGCCGGTGGATACCGAGGCGGTCGTGGGCTGCTTGGTTGTAGGAACGATCGTGTTCGGCCTGCTGTCGATGGTAGGGACCCTCTTCATCGTCGATCCGGCCGTGGGATCTGAGCCACTGCCTCTCGGCCGCATCTTCGGATGGGCCGCGGTGTTGTTCTGCGGCTTCTGGGGACTGGTCGTGTTGGTCCGCTACAGAAGGTCGGCAAAGAGGAAGCAAACCGCAGCCCAGTTGGAGCGGCGGGTGAGCTATCTGCCGGATGAGGTCGTCGAGGCGATTGTTGTCCATGAATACATGGGAGCTTTGGGAGGGGCGTCGGGGTACTCGACCACCGCCCTTCCTTACCATAGATGGGACGTGCGTCGGGCTGACATTCTCAGCGCGGCGGAAGCCGCGTCCCGCCCTGATGCTGATCCCGAGCGCATCAGGTTCAAGTGTACATCCTGCCAGAAGGAACTGATCGTTGCCAGTAGTGCGGTCGGTGGCAACGTGAAGTGCCCTGAGTGTGCAGCGAGCACGGGCGTCCCACCTGTCCCGGATGCTTCGCTACTCCAGATCGCCCCCGAGGCCGTGACTGAAGAAGATGTCACGACGCTCTTCGGGCACCTTGAGTTCGGTAATGCGGAGCGTGTCTGGGGCATGCTCACCGTGAAGCCAGCGGTGGCCACCGCAGTGAACGAGTATGGCTGCGCGCCGATCGCCGCCGTGAAGTCAGGACCCGAAACCCTCTGGTTGCTTGCGATGTTACTTGAGAACGGTGCCGATGTCAACGGGCCAGCATCGTCGCCTCTCCTCCTGAAGTTCAAGTATGAGGGGGACGCGCCAGCAATTGAGTTCTTGCTTGATCGCGGAGCTGACGTCAACGCTGCCGCTCAAGGAGGCAAGACGGCACTGCACGTCGCGGCTGTAAACGGCAGGGCTGAGGCACTCAAACTACTCATCGAGAGAGGAGCAGACATCAATGCTGTCGGTCCGGAAGGACGGACGGCATTGCACCTAGCGGCCAG
>JABGQJ010000057.1 GCA_018648945.1 Victivallales bacterium | reverse complement strand
AGCCATTCCGCCTGCGCAAAGTGGCGGCACCATCATCGACCCCTGGGGGTATAGCACGGACAGCCCTGCAGTCGTTAGCATGGGGACCAGCTACGGCGTTACGTCGGGCGAGGATCTTAGCCTTCTCTTTTTCGCGGGATTCACCGGCGCGACTGGGGGGCCGTTGGTCCTTGACAATCTGACCCTCAATTTCACGCTGACTGCCGGGCCACCCCCACCTCCACCCCGCGCCGGTGGCGGGATTAATGGGAGGAATAATGGTGCCAACGGCACTCCCGAGCCCGCTGGTGCTCTCCTCGGGCTCCTCTCGCTTGGCATGGTGAGCTTCCGCCGGAAGCGTCGTAGCTAGGCTCCCAGCGAAGATTCCCTCTTTTGGAGCGCCGACTTTCGAAAACGAAAGTCGGCGCTTTCTCTTTGTCCACATCCTGGCCTGATCTACCCATGGACCATCGGCCAAAATCCCCTATCACACGCAAGCGGCTTTCGCTACGATGTGCATGAACAGATCAGGCTAGTCACCAACTGCAGGGACCCGAACATGACTTCCCGGGAACGTGTCCTCGCTGCCCTCCACCGCTCGATACCAGACCGAGTGCCCATCAACTACCTGGCCAATCCCGGCATCGACCAACAGCTCAAGGAGTACTATGGTCTCGCCCCGGGTGACTCGGTCGGACTCCGAGCGCAACTGGGGGTGGACTTCCAGGGCATTGCCGCGCCCTACTGCGGTCCCCCCCTTCACGACGACATTCCTGAATGTGGGCTGAAAGTAGACATGTGGGGCGTTCGACGCCGCTGGATCGAGCATGGCACGGGTGGCTACTGGGACTTCTGCGATTTCCCGCTCGAACACGCGGACGAAGAGGCGGTCGCCAGCTGGCCCATGCCCTCTCCCGATGACTTCGACTATACGGTCATTCCTGCCGCCTGCGCCAACTGCGGCGATCTCGCAGTCTACTACGGAGGCGCCGGCCTGCCAGACATCCTCAATGGCAACGGCTTCCTTAGGGGCGTGGAGCAGACCTTGGTGGACATGATCACCGATGAGCCCGCTGGCCTCCTCCTGGCCGAGCGCCGCACTGCCATCAAGCTTGAGATCGCCGCCCGCACCATCGAGGCCGCCAAGGGGCGCGTTGATTTCGTTTGGATGGGCGAGGATCTCGGCACACAGCACTCCCCGTTGATCAGCATCGATCTGTTCCGCCTCCGCATCCGCCCTCTGCACCAGAGCGTCATCGACATGGCCAAGTCCTTTAGCCTGCCCACCATGCTCCACAGCTGCGGATCAAGCAGCTGGGCCTTCGACGACTTCATCGAGATGGGGATGGATGCCGTCGATACGCTGCAACCCGAGGCCGCGAACATGTCGCCTGAGTACCTTAAGGGGACCTTCGGCGACCGCCTGGCCTTCCATGGCTGCATCAGCACCGCTGGGCCGGTCACCTTCGGCACGCCAGAGGATGTGATAGCGGACTGTCGGCAGACTCTCGACACCATGATGCCGGGCGGCGGCTACTGCTTCGCCCCCACCCACCAACTACAGGACAATTCCCCGGTGGAGAACGTCGTCGCCATGTACGGCGCGGCCCTCCAACACGGAGTCTACTAGCTTCGCCGGAACAGGCGAACAAAGGGATCGGACATGTCTGAACGTATACGGATTGGCGTCGCGGGTCTCGGGCGCATCGGCTGGAACTTCCACTGTCGACGGCTTGCCGAGCACGCTCGCTATGAGCTGGCCGCCGTGGCCGACCCAGAACCGGAACGATGCCAGGAGGCGGAGACCACCCATCCTGGTTGCCGTGCCTTTGCCACCTTCGACGAGATGATCCAGCAGTGTCCGCTGGACGCCGTGGTGATCGCTACCCCGACCCATCTCCACAGCGCGATGGTCAAGGCAGCGGCAGCCCGTGGCCTCCACATCCTGCTGGAGAAGCCCATGGCCCCAGGTCTGGCCGAAGGACAAGCCATCGCCGCCGCCGCCAAGGCTGCGGGCGTGTGCCTCACCGTCTACCAGCCACACCGCCACAACGCCTATTTCCAACACCTGAAGGCCATTGTCCAGAGCGGTCGCATTGGCGAGGTCTACTGGGTTCAGCGCGGGGCCTTCAACTACGCCCGCCGCAACGACTGGCAGGCCATGCTCAAGTTCGGCGGCGGCATGCTCAGCAACTACGGCGCACACTACCTCGACCAGATCCTCCAACTGGTGGGCTACGATGTGAAGCGCGTGTTCTGCAACCTTCAGCTCGTCGCCTCCCTCGGCGACGCCGAGGACGTGGTCAAAGTGATTCTGGAGACGAAGCAAGGCGTCCTCGGCGAGTGCACCATCAACCAGGCATCCACCGTGCAGCCCTACGACTTCATCGTCTGGGGAACTTGTGGTGCCGTCACGTTCGCCCGGCGGAAGTTCCACATCCGCTGGTTCGATCCCGCGACGCTACCGCCCAAGGATCTCAACCAGAGCCTGGGAAGCGAAGGGAGAAAGTACCCCAGCGACGCCATCGAGTACCAGGAAGAGGAACTTGCGGTGGACCCTGCCTACGGCGTGGATGTCTTCGCGGACCTTGCGGACGCCATCCAGAAAGGAACCCCAGTTGCGGTGCCGCCTGAAGAGACCCTGGCTTTGATGCAGATCACCGAGCGGTGTCGCGCCGACTCCGCTGGCATTCGTCACGTGCCACTGGGTTGACCGTCCGTCCCACGTGATTCGCATTCGTCCAACCACGCGCTCTCCAGCATCCCGAAGGCGATCATCGTCGCCACCAGCGAACTGCCGCCGTAGCTCACCAGCGGCAGCGTAATGCCCGTTGGCGGCAGCAGTCCCAGGTTCACGCTCAAGTGGATGAAGCCCTGCCCCGCCACCAGCGCCCCCAAGCCCAGAATGGTTCCTGCGTTCTCCGGGGAGGCGCACTTGCGCGCCCGTGAGTGGGCATAGACCATCCAGGCGAGGATCAACACCACGAAAGGCACCAAGCCCACGAACCCCACCGACTCGGCCATATTCGCGAACACCGAGTCGCTGTGTCCCAACGGCAGATAGGCGCGGGACCAGCTCCCCATCTCCCAGGAATGCCCGAACCAGCCCCCGGCCGCCAGACTGCGCCGGAACTGCAGCATGTGCCAGCCCGACCCCGTGGCGTACTTCTCCGGGTCAAGAAATGCGACGAACCGCCGTCGCACATACGGGTACCGCCAGAGAATCACGGCCACTCCGGCCAACCCGGCCCCCAGGCCAGCAAGCAAGTGCCGCAGGCGACCGCCGAGGCACCAATACAGCACGGCCAAGGTCATGCTGTAGACCAGGACCGCGCCGAAGTCCGGCTGCAGGACCAAGGGGACCAACCAGGCCAATCCCCCTGCACCGGCCAATAGGGGGCCGGGGCGCCCCTCCGCGTCTCGTCGCCGGAACCGCACGAGAAGCACCGTCGTGGCCAGCACGAACACCGGCTTGCACAGCTCGCTCGGCTGGCAAAACAGGCCCCGCCAGGCGAACCAACCGCGCATGCCATTGATCCGGATTCCCACCAGCAAGACCAGCCACAGGGCTGCATACGGCACTCCCGCAAACCACAGTACGTGCCGACGGTAGGTGCGGAAGGGAATACCCCTGGCCACCGCGAAGGCGACCAACCCAACCACCACCCACACCAGTTGTCGCGCCACAAAATGGCGCGAGGACAAACCACCTGCAGTGACCGCGTGAATTGCCACACACCCCCACAGCCCGACAATCACCGCCGCCAGCGCAGGGAGACTCGGCTGCAGGAAACGGGGAAACCTGGCGAAGACCAAGCGGAGTCTGGCGAGCGACATGGCTACCTCCCCCGCGTCAAAGACACATGCACATCGTAGCCTGGCCGCATGGGCTGGATTTCGCGCCAAGTCTCCTCAACCCACCTGCCATGCTTGTCCAGGACCACTCGGTATATCCCAGGCTGGCCAGCCAGCAACGCATCGTGTTCCTGCTCCAGTCCAGAAATCCCCAGCGAACACCCCCGCTCCCAACGGGTCTCGCCCAAACGGTGCAGTAGCGTCGGCGACAGAACCGCACACTGCCGCTCAACATGGCCCTCGATCCGCAAGCCACGCAGCCGTGCCCTCTTCATTTCGCGGACTTGCCCGGGACTCAGCCCCACGGCCAGCACCACGGGCATCGCGCCCTCGCCTTCAGGAGGCACGTCGATACCGGGCGGAACGGTCAGCCAAGGAAGACGGGCCCGGAGTGTCTGGACTGCGGCCCGCGCGGCAACCGGGTCCGTCGGTCGGTCCCACAGAAGCCGCACCCGCCGGACCGACCATGCCAGAAGCTGGCCATCGCGACCAAGCAGGCGGCCACGCAGAGCCGGGATCTCGCCATACACCACCGACTCGCGGGTCATCGCGGTCATCTCCCGCGACCCACGCACCACCATAAACTGCGCCATCGCCCCCACGATCAGCAACAGCCAAAGCACGAAGACGAACAGGACCATACTGGCTCGCGCCCGAAATCGGTCCTGTTCGCTGCATCGCGTCTCGGTGGACGCTACTTGGACGCCATCGGTCGGCTTGCACATGCCTCTAGCATCAGCTCCGGTGCCTCTTCGGCGATCCTCGACCAACCACTGGTGCCCCCCCCGCTCGCCATCTCGCCAGCGAGCGTTTGGCTCCACTGCCGCTGCGTGTCATGCGCCCGCTCGACCAGCGCCGGACGCTCGTAAAGGTCACGGCCAACCTGCCGCGCACCGGTCACCAACATGGCACACAGCACGATGGCGACACACAGCATGAAACGCCGCTCCCACCGATCGATCTTTGGCTGAATGCTCATGTCCGTGTTCCTGGCTTGGTTCTGTGGCCGCTATGGTGAGGCCACCTGTCCCGCAGCCGCCAGTTCGGCGGCCATATCTGCTTCTGCTTTCTGTAGTTCGTGTTGACTCAGGGAATCCAGCTCCGCCTGCCATCTCGTGGCTTCCCAGACCTCGACGCCGAGTTCCGACCCGACCACCATCACCTCCGTCCCTGGCCCCAGGCCCAGACGTTCCCGGAGGTGCACCGGGATGGTCAACCGGCCCTGATTCGTGATCGTCTGTTGCTCCGAGAGCGCCCCAAACAGCCGCAACTGCCGGCGATACGCGGCACTCGTCCCTGCCTTCGCGGCAGCGTTCGCCTCCCCTTGGCGCATCTGTTGCCAGATGGCCTCGGGGTAGACCCCAAGTGCACCTTCGGGGAGACAGCGGAGAACAGTGGATCCACCGACTTCACGGAAATCGGCCAGGAATCGTGGACTGAGCTTGACTCTCCCGTTGGCATCAACCAGGCAAGAATCTTGGCCGCAGAAGCGAACCATGAGAAACCCCTAAAAGCGATACCAGACGTCCATTCTATTCCAGAATGTTCCATTTCTTTCCGCCAATACAAGCCGAACCGGAAAAAAATCCCTCTCGCTATACACTTCTCTCCTCCATTCCCGCCCGTCCCGCTGCTTCTCCAACTGCCGGATCCCAGCCCCGACCCATCTTGACATTGGCCCAGCGCCAGCCATGGTTTGCCACAGTCATCGCCCACCGCAATCCAGGAGACAGAACCAATGAAGTTCGGCGTTGCAGACTATGGTATGAACCAGTGGGATGGCGGTTGCTTCGATCTGGAGCAACGCCTTCTCGATCTCCGCTCCATCGGCTATGAGGGACTCGAACGGCTGGGGGCCGCCAGCGGCGAGGAAGCGATGGCCAATGCCGCCGTGTTCCATCGGCTCGGCATGGATTTCGGCACCGTGCGCGGGCCGGAAATACACCACAACATCCAATGGACCTGTGCCCTAGGCAAGAGCTACATCTGGACCCAGGTGCTGGGCAAGGACTTCGACCGCTTCTGCCGCCAAGTCAACCGCCAGGTCGGGATGGCGGCCAAGTGGGGCGTCAAGGTGGGGCTGCACAACCACCTGGGCTCCCTGGTCGAGTCCCAGCAGGAACTGGAGGCCTTCTTGGCCAACTGCCCCGGTGCCGGACTCATCCTCGACACCGCCCATCTTGCCGCTGCCGACGGCGACTGCCATGAGATCGTCGCCAAATACGCGGACCGACTCGTGGCGGTCCATCTCAAGGACTGGCTGGTGACCAACCCCGAGATCGGCCTGGAACGCTGGCCCCAGCGCGGTCGCTTCTGTGAACTGGGTGCCGGCAACATCGGGCTCGACAATGCCACCATCCTCCAGAAGATCGTCGTTAGCGGCTACGATGGCTGGGTCTTCGTCGAACACGACACGCATCTCCGCGACCCACTCCTCGACCTAGCCGTCAGCCGCGAGTACATCCGCCAAGCGGGTTACTAGTGGAACGGTGGAATGATGGAATGATGGAATGATGGGGAGAGGGAGATCGGACGAAACCATCGGATGGGACGAATCGGACTAGTTCTCACGAGCCACCATTCCACCCCTTCGGCTTTGCTCAGGGCCTTCGGCATTCCACCCCTTCGGCTTTGCTCAGGGCCTTCGGCATTCCACCGTTCCACCATTCCACCATTCCACCGTTCCACCATTCCACCATTCCACCATTCCACCATTCCGCATCCCCTCGGAGAATCCCGATGCCCACCCGCCGTGCCAACCCCGACCATCGAGTCGATGCCATTCGCGCTGCGCTTCCTCAGCTCAAGGGCGCTGCTGCCCCGCCACCCTCGCCTCTGGCTCTCTGGTACCGGCAGCCCGCCTCCGAATGGGTCGAAGCCCTGCCGGTCGGCAATGGCCGACTCGGGGCCATGGTCTACGGCGGCGTCAACCGCGAGTGGCTGCAGTTGAACGAGGAAAGCGTCTGGACGGGGTGCCCGGTCGAGCGTCGCCAGCCGGGCGCGCGACAAGCTCTGGGCAGAGCACGGGAGCTGCTGTTCGCAGGCCAGTATATCGAAGCCCAGGAGCTGATTGAGAAGGACTTCATGGGCCGCCGTGTCGAGCGGGGGTTGCACACCTACCAGACCCTTGGCGATCTGGAACTGACCTTCCCGGCCGCCGATGCTGCCACCGAGTACCGGCGCGAACTGGACCTGGTCACGGCCCAGTGCCATACTCAGTTCACGGTCGGCGACGCAACGTACCGCCGGACGGTGTTCGCCAGCGCCGCCGACCAATGCCTGGTTGTCCGCCTGACCTGCGACCAGCCCGGAAGGCTGAACCTGTCGGCCGCTCTCTCCCGGAAGCACTCCCCCACCATCCAGACCGAGGGGAACAGCATCCTCCGCATATTCGGACAGGCCCGCGCCGATGAGAGCGCCCAGGACTACGACCAGACCCCCAGTGCCCGCCAGGGCGTCTGTTTCGAGACTCGCCTCCGCATCATTGCCGAGGGTGGAAGCACGACCGCCGAAGGCGACCAGATCGTCGTCAGCGGTGCCACCAACGCCACCCTCATCCTCGTCGCCGCCACCAGCTACCACGGGGACGAGCCCGGACAGACCTGCGGCCAGCGCCTCGGCCAAGCCCAGGCCATGCCCTACGCCGATCTTCTGGCTCGGCACGTAGCCGACTACCGGCAGCTCTTCGACCGCGTGGAACTGGATCTCGGCCGTTCCTCCCAAGCCCTTCTCCCAAGCGACGAGCGCCTGGACGCGCTGGGCACGGGCACGGTAGACCATGCCCTGACCGCCCTGTACTTCCAGTTTGGCCGCTACCTGCTCATCTCCTCCTCCCGCCCCGGCGCTATGGCCGCCAACCTTCAGGGCATCTGGGCCGATGGGTACGAGCCGCCCTGGAACGCCGACTACCATGTCAACATCAACATCCAGATGAACTACTGGCCGGCGGAGGTCTGCAACCTCTCCGAGTGTCACAACCCATTCTTCACCATGGCCGAGGCGATGGTCCCCCGTGGGCGCGAGGCCGCGAAAGAGACCTTTGGCTGCCGGGGATTCGTGGCCGGACACACGACCGACGCCTGGTGGCATGGTGACGTTGTCGGCAAGCCGGGCTACGGCATGTGGCCCTTTGGGGCAGCCTGGTGCGCCCGTCACTTCTGGGAGCACTACCTCTTCACCGGGGACCGCGCCTTCCTCGCCGAGCGCGCCTATCCCATCCTCCGCGAAGCCGCTCTCTTCCTGCTCGACTGGCTGGTTGAGGATCCTCGCACGGGGCTGCTTGCCTCTGGCCCGTCCAGCTCCCCGGAGAACCGCTTCCGCACCAAGGACGGGCAGGTCGCCTGCCTGGTCATGGGCGCGGCCATGGATTACCAGATCATCCGCGACACCTTCGCCGCCTGCACAGCGGCCGCCGAGATTCTCGACCTGAACGACGACCTTGTCGCCGAGCTACGAGCCGCTGGCGAACGCATTCCCCCGGCCCAGATCGGGACCGATGGCCGCCTGATGGAGTGGCCCGAGGAATTCGAGGAACCCGAGCCCGGGCACCGACACATCTCCCATCTCTACGGCCTGCATCCAGCCAATGGAATCAGCGTCGACGCCACCCCCAAGCTCGCCCTGGCCGCCCGCGCCACCCTCGACTACCGGCTCGCCCATGGCGGCGGGCATACCGGCTGGAGCCGCGCCTGGATCGTCAACCTGTTCGCCCGACTCCAGGATGCCGAGAGGTCCTACGAGAACCTGCAGGGCCTGATCGCCAACTGCACCTTGCCCAACTTGTTCGACAACCATCCCCCTTTCCAGATCGACGGCAACTTCGGAGGCTGCGCCGCCATCGCCGAGATGCTTCTGCAGAGCCACACACCCGACGGCACAGGCGGCTGGGGAATCCGCCTCCTCCCCGCCCTCCCCGCTGCCTGGGCAACCGGAGACGTGCGCGGATTGCGCGCCCGTGGTGGTCTCACTGTGGACCTCTGCTGGCGCGACGCCAGACTCGAACACGCGGTGCTCCACAGCGACTGCGAGCAAACGGTCACCGTCCGGTACGCCACCGGCACCACCGCCATCGCCCTCGCGACCAGTGCCCCGACCACCCTCGCGCCGACCGATTTCTAGTCTTTGCTGGCGACTTGCGTGGTGTTCACGGTCAACGGGCGATTGCTGTCGTGGGCCAGATACATGGTCTGGGTCGGGAAGGCAAACTCCAGACCTGCCTCCTCGAAGCGGCGCATGATCTCGAAGTTGACGTACTCGCGCCAATCCTGGTACTCCCACCAGTCCAGTTCCGCGCCTTCCACCTTGCCGTGGTACCAGATCGTCGAGGCGATGTTCAGCGAGCAATCGGCGAATTCGGTGAAGTGCACCCGAGGAGGAAACGCTTCATCCATGCCCTGATGGTCGGCCAACAACTCGCGCAGGATCTCGACGGCCTTGCGCATCTTGGCATAGGGCGTGTCGTAGACGAGCCCGACCACGAAGGCCAACTTGATATGCGGCCGACGGCCAACATTCTCCACCACACTGTCGGCCGTCGTCTTGTTTGGGATGGAGACCAGATTCCCATCCATGGTGCGGATGCGGGTCGAGCGGAAGCCGATCGACTCCACGGGGCCATCCACGTCACCGATCCTCACGCGCTCGCCCACCCGGAACGGACGGTCCAGGAGCAGCATGAAGGTACCGAAGACATTGGCAATGGTGTCCTGCGCGGCGAAGGCCACGGCCAATCCCAAGATTCCCGCACTGGCCACCAAGGCACCGATCTTCCACCCCATGATGTACTTGCCGATCGTGACCATGGCAATCACCATCAGGAAGACCTTCAGGGATTTCCGGACCACCTCGACGATGGCGTTGTCCAGGTCGTTGTCAGAGCGCGAGGCCAGCCGCCGCAGGTAACGGTCCAGCACATCGATCAGCCGGTAGAGGTACCAGAAGACCGCTCCCGCAGCCAATGCCTGGGTCGTGCGGGCCAGCCACTGCAGAAGACCTTTGGGGAGAACGCCGGCGAACATGACCATCAGCGCCAGATAGACCCCAACGGACTGGATCAGCATGGCGGCGGGCTGAATGGCGGAGGTAAAGACGAGGTCGTCCAACTCGGTCTTGGTCAGTTTCGCCAAGCGACCGAAGTGTTTGCGCAGGATGTAGCCGGACAGGCGGGACATGAGGAAGGTGAAGATGAGGAGCATCAGGCTGACCAGGTAGCGCCAGACTGACACTCCGAGGTAGGTATCGTCCCAGAACCCGCCAAGCGCGTCATCGACCACGGTCAGCATATCGGTCATCACCTTGTCGCCGACGGACTTGCGGGTGGCCTCCTCGTCCGTTCCCACCTCGGTCTTCGGCTTCGCGCCCTCGTCGGTCGGGTTGGGTGCCTCCGGGGTGACTGTCCCTGCGCCCGGCTCGGCCTCCGCTTCCTTCTGCGCGGCCGTTGCAGCCTTCTTCATCAGCAACTGGGCACGAGCTGGGACGAGGCAACACGACATCAACAGGAGAACTAGGCAAAATCGACGAAGCATATTCACTCCAAACCTTCTTCTGGATACAGCTGGGAACGGGACCGTCTGACGGACACCTCAACAGACCGGAAACGTACCTTGGATGCTTCCCGGATCAAGTGGTGCCTCGCCACTTGGGCCCGGCCCGACCATGCCGGATCAGCGAGCGGCAGCCGGCAGTTCATCCACTGCCTGCTTGACGCTGACTTCGCCATCGACCAATTCAACGAGCAAGGTCGCACCAGGCGTGTTCGTCCGGTAGGTCTTGCCCCCAAGTCCGACAGATTCGTGCCCCAGCGTCAGGACACTGCTGCCATCATCGCGGCGAACGGCCAGAGCGGTGGGCCTGCCGGGATCCAGTTCGGCCTTCACGGACCAGCCTGCCACGGGCAGCGCTCCCGCCCCGTCGCGACGCGCACTCACTGCCTCCGCGCCCGCCCCGGTCACGACCAGGACAGCGAGGAACCGTGCCCCTGCTGCCTTGCCTTTGGTGACCGCTCTGGCATGCCACTGGTCCGGGTATTCGATCACGTCCCCGCCCTTCTTCTTCCTGCCGTGCCAGTTGTCGGCGGGGGGGACGAAGGTCGAGTCGATGGTCCAGCCCAGCCCGGCACTCGCCTGGACCTGCGCCGTGGCGACCGCACTGGGGGTCTGCACAGACAGCATCCCGCCTGCCTCCCGAATCCTCTTGTCGGCATGAAGCAGCCAGGTCCACTCCGCCGGGTGGTCGGCCTCCAACTCGTCGTAGACGATCACCGTCCCGGGACGGAGCAGAACCATGTGGCGGCGGAAGCGGGTCAGCCCTGTTCCCGGGTAGGCGTTGCTCGCATCGCCGGAGCAGTAGGCCAGCGTCTTGCCGTTCAGGAAACGCGGGATCCAGCCGTATGCCTCCGTGCTGCCCTGTTTCTGGCCCTTGCCGTCGATGAGCACGGAATTGTGCCCCACCGTGTGCGTGTACCAGCCCTTGAAGTGCGGGTCGCCATAGGTGATGTAGTACCCCGTGTTGGCGAACAGCCGCTGGCCGCCAAAGAGAACGTTGAAGGAGTTCTGGTCGGCGTGCGCGTGGTTGTAGCCGCCAAAGGGACTGGACCGGAAGGCCACCATCAAGTTGCCTGAGATATCGTTCAGATTGGTGTGCATGGCCACCACGCCGATGTCGCGGAACGCCCGGGCCAAGGGCAAGTCGAACTGGCCAACCGGCGCCACCGGCTTCATCGCGTCGCCAAAGCGCAGACGATACCAAGCCAGGCTTCCCTCCTTGAAGACGCGTTCCCCCGTAGCCGCGAAACACCGGTCCACATACCAGGCACCGTAGGCATCTCCGAAATGTCGGGCCAAGAGGTCCACGAATGCGTACCGCTGCTGGATAGGCGTCCCCGCTGCCCCCCCAAGCTTCTCGCCACCATCGCCGAAGCCATCGCACTTGGAGCCCGGAGGCCAGGTATAGATCTGGTAGTACATCGTGTTCCGGTACCACGGCTGATCCATAAGGTCAATGCCCACCAGATCCCGGAAGAAAGCTGGCACATAGGCAAGTGTCCGCAGGTTGGTCCCGAAGTAGCTGTTGCCATTGGCCCAGCCGCCGTCGTCGCCGCCCATCAGCGGGACACGATTGAGCCACAGCTCGTAGAGGTAGCGCACCCACTCCTCGGCCTCCGGCAGATCGTGGGCGGTCGCAAAGGCAGCATCGGCGAACTCATGCAGGATGTGCTGCCACACGTGGGCACTGAAAACCGTGGTCTCGATACTGTTCCGGTACCGGTTGAAGAGCCGGGAGCCGCGGGCCTGGATGGCCTTCAGCAACATGGCCTTCTCGTCGGCGGTGAGGAACTCGTAGCACGTGTCGTAGGTGTAGGCGAGCGCCCGCAGGCAGGCCCCGTCACCAAAGTCGCTCACCCGCAGGCTGGTAACCCCGTCAGGATCGAACTGTGCGACACTCAGGCCGTGTCGGATCGCCTCGCGGGCGTACTTCTCGTCTCCGGTCAGCACATACGCCTTGCAGAGCGTCTGCACGCGCCCCGATACGCGCCCGCCGAGACCCTTGCTGGCCCACCTCGCCAGGACTCGCTGCTGGTACTCGTTCTTGCCCTGCTTGGTCGGTTTCCCGCTCTCCTCCGTAGACGGTTCGGCACCGAGTGTCCGCTTCGCGTTCCGGAGCATCTTCCTGGCCTCCGGATCACCCTTGACGCGCTCACGGAATGCGGCCCAACCATCCGCCTTCACCAACACCCTTGGGTGGGACACTGGGCAACGAGCGACCAGTTCCGCAGCGGGTGGGATCACGCAGAGACGAGCGCCATCGCCGACCCTGAACTCGGCAACAGCAGACCACTCGCCGCCGCCAATCCGGTACTGCCAGTACCACGTACCGGCGGCCAAGGCCTGGTGCGCATTGAACATCGCCCATCGCAGCCCCGCAGCCGCGATGGTGCCCCCTTTGGGGAACTCTCCACTCTGGGACAGCCGGACATCGTAGGTCGTCTTGGCCCCCCTCTTCGCGGGCCACAACAACGGCGGCGGGTTCACGCTGACCGCGACACCGCCAGCCGGAGACGGATCGACCCGCCGAACAGGATGGATCGCTTTCTTCGTCAAACGCAACTCCCCATCCCCCGGCACCGCCTGCACGAACGTGCCGAGGACCAGCGCGAGCCCAAGACAGCAGTTCCGGTGAAGAGACAGCACGGGCAACTCCCTGGCCGTGGATGCATGATAGCTACTTCGTCGAGGTCGTCCCTAGGGAGACAAGGGGCAGAACGCCTGCCATCCGCGAGTTGTACTCGAAGATGGTGAAACCGCCGGTCTTGTACTTGCGGGAGATCTCGATCTGCTCGATGAGCTTCACCACATCCTGCGGATCGCGCCAGACACTGAGTCCGATGCCAGGATAGACGGGGACCTTGCCCGCGTAGCCGACCTGGGCCTTGACTTGGTTACGGAATGTGGCGTTGCTCTCGGTGTAGTCCATGGGGCAGACGAAGTCGAGCCAGCCCTTGTCGCACCAGAGCTTCCAGTCCTGGCCCACGCCGTCGCGGTCGACGGGCCAGTTGCGGAATACAGCGGCGGAGATCTTGATGCCGGGGCGCACCTTGCGCGCTTGCTCGGACACCTGCCGGACGACGGTGTCGATGTTGCTGCGCCGGAAGTCGAGCCACTGTTGTTTCAGGGCCTTGTCATCCTTAATGTCCGCAGGCCAATTGGCGACCTTGCGACCGATCCGTTGCTCGAAGCGGACACGGCAGCCATCGCAGAAGCAGAAACGATTGCTGGGATAGCGGATGTAGTCGAAGTGAATGCCATCCACTGCGTAGTTCTTGGCGAGCTCCACCATGGCGGCGACCTCGAGAGCTTGGTTCTCGGGATGGGAGGGGCAGAGCCACTCGTCCTTCACTTCACCGGTATCGCTCACTTGGACGCGCTTGGCGGCGGCCATCTTGGCCAAGAAGTCCTTGTCCGCTCGACCGCCCGTGTTCCAGTTCACCTTCCACACGTGGCACTCCACACCATACTTGCGGCAGGCGGTGAGACACTGGGCGATCTGGTCGCCCTTGGTGGCCAGTTCCCGGTATTCGGGCAACACCTTGCTGGGGTAGAAGGCGGTGCCGCCCCAGAGCATGTTGGGGAGGATGGCGTTGAAGCCGCTATCGGCCAGTTGCTTGATGGCTTCGTCCCAGCTCTTGCCGGTAATGCCGAAGGCGCTATGGCACCAAAAGGCCCGAAACTCGCCCTTCTGGCTGGGCTGGGAGAGGCACCAGGCGCGGAGCATATCCTTGGCTGCCAGCTGGGACATGGCGATGGACTCGCGCCACCGCTTCCTCGCCAGGTGTGCGCCGCCCTGCTCGCGGCGAACCGTCCCGTTGTAGACGGCCAAAGCTGCTTCCTTAATCTGCGTCTTCTTCAGAGCCGCCAGGGTCTCCTTGAAGCTCCGGAACTTCCCGAAGACACCGATCTTGGCGAACTCCTTCTCGGCGGCCCTCTGCCAGACGCCGGGGACGGTGCCCGCCACGAGGGAGAGCAGGAGTGTCTTCTTGTTGGCCCAGTCGTCCTTGAGCCAGACGTGCCCCACATGGGCACCGCGATCCGAAACCACGATGGCGGGTACAGACGTGTCTTTGCCATCGGCAGAGCGCCAGACGGCGACGGTGCGGCTGGTGCCGGGAATGGGTTCGGCGGAGTGGGAACGCCAGGAGGCCTGCCCCGCGAACTCGGGTTGCCCCTCAAGGCCATCGCCCACTCGGGCAAAGCCCTGGTAGCGCCCGCCCTCCGGAACGTCCACTACACCCCGCTTGAACCCAATCAGTTCGGGAATGCCCTGCGGGAGGGAGTAGAGGGTGATGACCTTGCCGCCTTGATCGACGAAGTCCTTGAGGATGGGGAGGAGTCCTTCGGGGAGGCGGGGGTTGTAGGGCAGAATGACGAGTTTGCGGCCCTTGAGGCGCGCGGGTGTGGCATCAAGGTCGGAGAGCAGCGCGTGCTCCAGCCCGGCATCGCGCAGGCAGGAAGCTACATATCCGGCAAACTGCGAATACCCCGTGGATTCGGCATCGCCGGCAGTCGCGCAGGAGTCGGCGCGCACGACGAGGATGTCGGCATCGGCACCCACCGGACGCAGATTGGCGATGCTCAGGAAGGTGTCCTTGGCAGTCCCGCGCCAGCCGCAGATGCGGATGGCATCGACCTGGGACCAACCGGCGGGTTCGCCTTCGGTTCCCGTAGCGCTCTTGTCAATCAGCACCCGCTGCCACTCGCCATCGCGCTCCACGCCGAAGCGCGCGCTATACCAACCATCGCCGCTCCGGAAATAGACGGCCAAGCTGCTGACCGGGCTGGAATCGGGGCTGTAGAAGTCGAACTCGATGCCTTGGGCCACCGAGAGATCGGTCGTCACCTGGACATCCCAACTGGCCCGGTCATGGTCGGTCCCGACGAAGTTGACCGGCAAGCGGACCCAGTGCTGCTTGCCCGCCGGGACCAGCGACACCGGCAGGCTACCCTCCATGGGCACGAAGAGGGCTTGTGCTGCCGCCGTGTTGTCGAGTTGGAACTCAGGGAATACAGGGCCGCCGGAAGCGGGAACGGTCGGGACCTGTGCGAATAGAGCGCACGCAGCCAGGGCGACTAGGGAGAAGACCATTCGTTTCGCAGACATCATGTACCTCGTTCGTTGCTCCCCTCGCCGTTGGTTGCGTCTACCATGTCTTGCGCTGTTCACGGAAGGTCCAGTCGAGCTTCCCAGCATCGATACTCAGGCCCGCGCATTCCCCGTAGAAGTACACGGTCGCCGCACTCGCCAGTAGAGCCACGACAAAGGACACCGACCCCATGATCGGGAAGAGCCCAAACAGGATCGCTATCGCGATGCAGACGACACTGAGATAGGTGAACGCCTTGTACAGTTTCCGGCCCTTCGTCGCCACGGACGTGAGCACGCTCTGGTACAGGCTCAAGCCATAGCAGGAGGTCAGGGAGATCACGAACCCCAGCGTGGAGGTCCACTTGAAATTAAGCGTGATCTCCGCAAAGAAGCTGAGGTACCACATGACGCAGAGCGAAATGACGGCCCCATAGATCACGCCGAGGGACTTGGCGCGGCGCGTGAACATGCCCATCAGGAAGATCACGAACATGGGACCACAGAAACCATTCACCAGCTTGCCCGCGATGACGATGATGCTGCCAAGCTGGCCGACGAAACAGGCGATGATGGTCACGAAGGTGCCGAGCAGCACAGTCATGATCCGCACCATGCGCAGATCGCCCTTGCTCTTCTCCTCGGAGTCGCCGATGGCGTTCACCGAGATGTCGCCGTACCTGAGCCGCCGCCAGAAGTCCACCATGAAGGCAGTGGTGCAGGAATTGATGCCCGAATCCACGCTGGACATGGTTGCCGCATAGAGGGCAGCCAGGATCAGACCGGCCACGCCGGCCGGCAAGGCCGTGGCGGCGAAATAGGGGTAGCCCCAGTCGGTCCTGAATGCCTCGCCATTGATCATCTCGGGATGCGGGTTCTGTTTGAAGTAGGCAAAGAGCGCCAGTCCGAGGAAGGCCAGCCCCACGTGGAGAGAGACATTGGCGAAGGCGTTTACCCAGAAGGAGCGGCGTGAATCCTTGAGGCTCTTGGCGGTGAAGTAGCGCTGCACGGTGGCTTGGTCCACCGTGTAGAAGCCGATGTGTCCGACGAAGCTGGCCACGAGCACGGCCAGGAGCGTGCACTTCTCGCTCGTGAGGAAGAAGTAGGCGTGGAGTTTGGCGCCGAGGGAATTGGCAGCGGCCATCTCGGGGATGGGGGTGATCAGTGTGGTCTTGCCGTTGGCCGCCGCTGTCTCCCAGATCGCGCCGAAGCCGCCGGGGACGGCTCTGAGGATGAAAATGATGCCCAGGATCATGCCGCCGAACAGGACCACGAACTGAACCACATCCGTCCAGATCACCGCCTTCATGCCACCAAGCATGGTGTAGAAGGTGGCGAAGATGCCGAGTACGATGATGGTGGGGACGAGCGGAATCTGGCCACCGGTGGCCGCGCGCAGGGCCACGGATGGCACGTAGACGGCGGTACTCATCCAGACAATGCGCCAGACGATGAAGAGCCCGCTGGCCATGGTGCGCACACGCACGTCGAAGCGTTTCTCCAGATACTCATAGGCGCTGTAGCACTGCATCCTGTGGTAGAAGGGCATGAAGACGCGGGTGACGATGGGGATGCAGAAGAACACCGCAACCGCGCCGGTCAGGAACACCAGTCCGTATTTCTGGTTCACGGAGGGCAGCGCGATGTAGCTGATCGCACTGAACAGCGTCGCCACCACCGAAAGCCCCACTGGCAGCCAGCCCATGGAGCGTCCCGCCAGGAAGAAGTCCTTGGTGGTCCTCTGTCCCTTGTAGAAGCTCGCGCCTAGGGCAATCGTCCCGGCCAGGTAGACGACCAGCACTGTCCAATCCAGAAACGCCAAGCCACCCGCCGCTGCGACACCTGGAACCATCATTGCCATCACCTCATCCATGTCCTGCGTCAGCCATCCGCAGCAGCTCCCGACGAACCGCCGCGTGGCACGATCTCTAGGCCACGCGACCATACCGTAGCTACGCCGTCAAGTCAAAGAAGTGGACTCAGTGGACAGAGCGGACAGAGTGGACGCAGCGGACGGTGGGCCGGGAAACCCAAACGTGGTCCTGACTTCCTCCTTCTCCCTTCTTCTCCCCTCTCCCTCTTCTTCGTGTCCTTCGTGCCTTCGTGGTGAGTCTCCCCTCCCCCCCCCTCCCAGACGCAGAACGGGCGTCCCCGTTGCCAGGGACGCCCGTCCGCGAATACAGTGATTCTAGCGCTCAGCCAAACAGTGGGCCGAGATAGGCGCAAGCGCGGAAGTCATCACCGCCGAAGCGATCCCACATGGTGGGGCGGAAGATGTCCTTCTCGTCTACGTTGTGCATGTCCACGGGGATGCGGAGCATGGCGCAGAGGGTGATCATGTCCGCACCGATGAGGCCAAAGCTGTTGGCATCGTGGTTCGGGCCGATCTTGCTCATGTACTCGAAGGAGGTCATGCCGAAGGGAGTCCAGTAGCCCTCGGGCCAGGTCGCGTTCGTGCACTCGCTGATATGGTCGATCACGTTCTGAGGCAACATGACGGTCTCGCCTTCGACGATGGAGGCGGTGAGCATGTCGCCGACCACATTGAGGCGGTAGGCGGTCATGGGCACGCCACCGGGGCAGCAGTAGGAGCTGGACAGGCCGTCGCCGGGGAAGTAGGTGAGCTCGGCGCCCATGTAGGTAGTGCCCTTGCAGGCGGCGTCCATCAGCTTGCCTTGGAGCTCGGGACAGTCGCAGATGGCGTTCCACACTTCCTGCACGCTCATGTTCTCACTGCCGGGGACGAGCTTGAAGATGTCAACGGCGTAGTCGAGGGCGGCGGCGCCGGAGTTGCGCTTGTCGATCAGGCCGCGGGGGCAGACATCGCGCACATCGACGCCGGTCGCGGTCTCGATGGACTCGGGGGTCCAGTTGGTGCGGATATCGGCAAACATCTGGGGAATGCCGCCGGTGACCAAGTGGGCCATCAGCATGCCGACGCCGTTCTTGCTGTCATTCTCGGTAGCAATGACGCGGCCGTCGCCAAACCCGTTCCAGTCGAAGCTGGAGCCGAGGATGGACTCGACCAGGTCGAAGTTCGGGTAGAGGTCGGTCCACTGGCGCTGGCCCTGGGTACCGGCGACGATGGCGTTGTTGCCCTGCGCGGTTTCCACATCGGCCCGGAAGCCCTGGGCGGCACCCACGGCCGGATCGGCCAGCCGGCAATTGCCCGTCATCATGTCCTTGACGATGACCGCCATCTTGCAGCAGTCGTAGAGGAGTTCGGCATTGGGCTGGGGACGGTCGCCCTCGCCGAAGTCGATCTCGAACTTGTCCTTGAAGAACGCAAAGGCCTTGTCGACCTCGTCCTTGTCGTAGACGCCCCGCGCCATGCGGCCTTGCAGCGCGACCATGTCGACGCTGACCGAGCCCATGCCGAGGTAGTCCTGCATGATGTTGCGGCGCACGTCGGAGCCGATGATGCCCATGGAGACGGAGCCGACGCTGAGGTAGTTCTTGCCGCGCATCTCGCCGACGGTGGCGGCGCAACGGGCGAAGCTGAGCAAGCGCTCGGCCACATAGTCGCAGATCGGGCCTTCCTCGTCTTCGAGGTCAGGATTGTAGATGCCGAAGATGGGGCGCTTCTTCTCGTCCATGGCGGCGGTGAAGGCCTTCAGCCAGACGGCACCGGGACGGTCGGTCTGGTTTAGACCGTAGGCGGCCTGGATCCATTCGCTGGAGCCGACGCCGGAGCAGGTGCTCATCAGCTCATCGCTGTAGCACCAGGACCGGCTGATCCAGATATTGGCGCACACGCCCTGCTGGGTGTAGTACTCCTGGGCCACGGCACCACTGCGGGGGCCGTAGACAATCTCGGGGGCAACCACGATCCGGACCTTGCGGTTGCCGGGCAGGCGAACCTTGGCATCGATCAAGTCGTAGACCTTCTCCACCATGCGCCAGGTGCGCTCGACGTTGTCCTCGTAGGCACCGGTACGGCCATCCACGCAGGGCGTGAGGGCAATGGTCGGCGTATGCCCGACGGTGGTCTGCTCGGACGACAGGAAGTCACGCTGTTTGTTCGCCAGCGCGGAGAAGTCGGGGCGGGACATGATGCTGTCTCCTTGGGGTGCAAAGAAAGGAATCGTGTTCTCGTGTGGTACGGACGAAACCAATAGCATAGTCTTACCATCGGGCAAGGCAACTGGTTGAGTTGGGAAGGATTCACGACGAAG
>JABGQJ010000569.1 GCA_018648945.1 Victivallales bacterium | reverse complement strand
CTGCTGGAGTTGGGCGGTGCCGACCTGCGAAGCCAGCCTTACGAGGCGCGTCTGGCCGAAATGGAAGGGTTGCTGGCCAGGCATCACGAAAGCGCCGTCGTCCCCGTGGCCACGGCCTACGGTCAGCAGCGCAAGGAGGAGTTTCTGCGGGATCTTCGCGCGGGCAACCGCGAGGGCGCGGTGATCAAGGACCTGGATGCCCCCTGCACGCCCGGCCGTCCCGCTTCGGGTGGCAGCCAACTCAAGTACAAGTTCTATGCCACGGCATCCTGCGTGGTGACGGGACGCAACCAGCAGCGCAGCGTGGAGCTGGGACTGATGCGCGAAGACGGGCATCCACAGGTCTCCGGCAACGTCACCATCCAACCGAACCATGCGGTACCCGAGGCCGGGAGCGTGGTGGAGGTCCGCTATCTCTACGCGTTTCGCGACAGCGGAGCGTTGTTCCAGCCGGTGTATCTGGGGGCCCGCGACGACATCGCACCCGAAGAATGCACCATCGACCAGCTCAAGTACAAGGCAGCGTAGCCGTCCCGACGGCAGAGCAAGAACGAAAGGAGGACAGCAATGTCCCACTTCACTCAAATCCAGACGAAGATCACCGACATTGAGGCGTTGCGCGCGGCCTGCGGCGAGCTCGGGCTCGAAGTCCTGGACAACACTCAGGCCCGCGGCTTCGGGCGCAACACGCGTAGCGGGCGCCACGTCATTCGGCTTAAAGGGCCGTACGACATCGCCGTCAACCCGACCGCAGACGGCGAGTTCGCGCTGGAGACCGATCTCTGGCAGGGACACGTCGAGAAGGAGCTCGGCCCCGGTCTCGGGCGGCTGCGCCAGCTCTACGGAGTTCACAAGGCGACCGCCGAAGCGAAGCGTCGGGGGTTGCGGGTCCGGCGACGAGCCCTGGCCGACGGACGCATCCGTCTCGCCGTGAGCGGTGTGTAGCAACGGAGGAATCAGCGTATGAAACGCATTGACATCGACATCGGCCCTGATGGCTCCATCGCCATCGACGCGGTGGGGTTCAGCGGTCCGGACTGCGAGGAGGCAACCCGCTTCCTCGAAGAAGCCCTGGGCGAGCCCGCCTCGCGCCAGCACAAGCCGGAGTATCGGCAGCGTGCCACCGCGCAGCGGCGTCAGACTCTCGGCAACGGCAACCGGCCAACCGGGGGTTGAGGGGATGAGCCAGCACATGGTTCTTACCTTCGATCAGGAGGGCACCGGGCACTGTCTCTACGGCGAACTCCTCGACCTGCGCGCCATCGGCACCCTAGCGTGTCGGCGGGCGAGCCACATCGAGTTCGAGGAAGAGAGCCAAGAGTGGCGGGTGCTCTCGCCGGATCGCCAACAGGTCCTATTCACCAACCCTTCCCGCACTGTCTGCGAAGAGTGGGAACATGACCATCTCCAGCCGGAATAGCTGACCTCACCGCGAGGCCCAAATCCAGCTTGAATCCGTACCCCTGGGGGACTGTACGGGTGCGCCCATATCGGCCCTTGCAGTCCCCGGTTCCTCCCTGTAGCAGAGGAGTTTTCACCTGCATTGCAGCCCCATCAGGCATTCTGCCGTTTCGTCCCCAACCCACCATTTCAGTATTTCATCATCCCCATCCCCCAAGGAGTTTCATCATGCTCGCACTCGTTCAGTTCGGCCCCGACTGCCGCCAGATCAATATGCCCTTCGAGGACTTCCTGTTCAGCGGGTTCCTCTCGGGCCACGCGCGGGCCGCCATGTGCGACCCCGAGGATCTCGTCCGCGATCACCTCCCCGCCTTCGACCCCGACGACGAGGAGGAGACCTGCGAAGCGTTCCGCGAAGCCTGCGAACAGGCCACCGACTGTGAAGCCACCAACATCCGGCTGGACCGCCACGACCTGCGCTTCGTCCGCAACGCCATCCTCTCGCCCGAGCCCCACATCATCCCGTTCGCCCAGCCGCTGGAAGCGGTGTAGGGAGGGAATTGTGTTTGGACGGGGGCCAAGGAAAAGACCAGCCGGGCAGGTCTTGGAGGAGAGAAGAGAGAGGATCAGAGAGAAGGAGAACAACCTGCCCGGCTGGAAATAGTGTTGATGCCTGTCCCTTTGGTGCTCTTCGGACTCAATCTGACTTTAGCACAGCGGATCGTTCCCGCAAGCGAGAACCGGAGAATCCCCGACAGTCGATCAGCCGGGGGCACGAAGCCTGGCACAGCCGCAGGCTTCATTGGGACACCACCTGCTTGGACTGCAGACAGGGCAACGACCGAGAGTGGACTGTGGCGGGGAACATGTGACGCGGGCACGGCCCCCCTTTGGTCGTGGCCAGCGGCTACTCCAAGCCCGTTGAGGGCTCCCCTCCCCGTTCCCCCAATCTGAAAATCACCCATCATCAATCACCAATGGAGGTGGCGCCATGCGCGACCGACTTATCGCCCGCATCCGGGCCGGGTTCTCCGGCTTCTGCATCGTTACCGCCGAAGAGGCCCGCGCCGAGGAGACCATCCGGGGCGTGGCCGAGAACCTCTGCTACCAGCTCTACTCGTGGAGCGTCACCGATGGCCTGCTGTGCCCGGCGGCGGGTAGTGTGCGGGACATGCCCGACCCGCTCGATGCTATCAACGCGGTGACCGAATTCCCCGAGAGCTCCATCCTGCTCCTGAAGGACTTCCAGCACTTCCTAGGCGACCGTGCCCAGTCCCCTGATCCTGTTCTCGTCCGCGCCGTTCGCGACCGCATCCGGGATGCCCGGCGCACGGGCAAGGTCATCGTCCTGACCGGCTGTGCCATCGAGCTACCGCTGGATCTCCGCAAGGAGTTCACAATGCTCGATCTGGACCTCCCCGATCGGGAGACGCTTCGGGACATGGCCACCCGCCTGGCCGAGTCTGCCGACATCGAGGTGGATGAGGCGGCGGCCGAAGCCGCTGCGGAAGCGGCACGGGGCCTGACCACAGTCGAGGCCGAGGATATCATGGCGTTGTCACTGGTGACGGAACGGACTCTTGATCCCACCATGATCGCGCGGGAGAAGGCCGTGGCCATCGGACGTGATGGCATCCTGGAGCTGGTGGAACCCACCGAAACCGCCGACGATGTGGGTGGCCTGGACAACCTGAAGGGCTGGCTCACCAAGCGCCGCAATGCCTTCGGCAAGGAAGCCCGCGCGTACGGCCTGCCCAACCCCAAGGGCGTCCTGATTCTCGGCATCCCCGGCACGGGCAAGAGCCTGACTGCCAAGGTAGCGTCGTCCATCCTTGGTCGGCCCATCCTGCGGCTCGATGCGGGGCGGCTGTTCGCGGGGATCGTGGGCGAGAGCGAGGCCAATCTGCGCCGCGCGGTGCGGACGGCCGAGGCCATCGCCCCCTGCATCCTCTGGATCGACGAGATCGAGAAGGGCATGAGCGGGGCCCGCAGCAGTGGGGCCACCGATGGCGGCACGAGCGCCCGCGTGTTCGGCAGTTTCCTTTCGTGGATGCAGGAGAAGACGAGCCCTGTGTTCGTCATTGCGACGGCCAACGACATTGGCCAGTTGCCGCCGGAGCTGCTGCGCAAGGGGCGCTTCGACGAGCTGTTCTTCGTGGATCTCCCCGACGACAACGAGCGCGACGCCATCTGGCGCATCCACATCAACCGGCGTGGTCGGGATGCCGACACGTTCGACATCCATGCGTTCGTTCAGCTCAGCGAAGGGTTCACGGGCAGCGAGATCCAACAGGCAGTGACCGACGCCATGTTCGACTGCTTCGACCTTGGCAAGGAGCTGGACACCGGCTCCATCGTCCGTGCCATCGACGGCACCGTACCGCTGAGCATCACCATGGCCGAACAGATCAAGCGCTTGCGCCAGTGGGCCGGCAACCGCGCCCGGCGCGCCTCGTCCAGGAACACAACGGGCAGTGACCGCCGCGTCGCGGCATAAAGAGGAGGACGCATGCCCATCAAGCCGCCCGATGCGCCGGACTACTACTGCGGCAACTGCGGACATCCGTTCCGGCAACCGTTCTGGCGGCGGTTGCTAGGACTCAAGCCCCCTCCGTTCGCGCGATGCTCGAAGTGCGGTGGCATCGCCGGTCTGCTGCAATACTGACAGCGGGAACGCCCAACCAGAGAGAACCAAGGAGGCGAGAATGACCCCATCGATACCATCGGTTCGCGCCATCGTGGCGCGGCACGCGGAAGCCACGGCGGACAACCGCGTGTTCTTCCATCCCGACATCCCCGAGCACAGGCTGGCTTCGGCGCTGACCGCCTATCCCGGCGTCGCGCCAGACGATGTGCTGGTCCTGCTCGACAACACCGACACGGGCAGCGCCACCGAAGGCTTGCTGCTCACCGAAGGCGCCATCCATGCCCGGAACGGTCCGGAGCAAGCCCAACGGCTGGCTCTCAGCGACCTGCGAAGCGTGGAACTCGACGGCGCACTCAAGCTCAACGGTCTCGCCGTCCTGACTGGACTGCGCGTCTGTCCTGAGACCATGGCGCGTGTTGCCGCCATGCTCAGGGAAATCGCTGCTGGCGACAGCACCATTCGCGCACAGTAGGGACCCGGCCCAGCGAAGCCGGCATGCATCCACCAACCCACCCGAGAAGGAAACAGCAATGACCGAAGCAACCCAATCCAAGTGGTACTACGCCGACGGCGGCAAGCGCGTGGGGCCGATCCCCCGCTCCGAGCTGGAAGACCTGATCCATGCCGGTAAGGTCGAGGAGTCCACCTCCGTGTGGTCGGGCGAAGGCGATTGGTGTCCGGCGAAGGATACGGAGCTCGCGAGTCTTTTCACTCCCGCCGAGGGAACGCCTCCGCCGCTGGCAGGCGGGGACGTGGACAACCGGTTCGTCTGGCTGGCCGTGGCTGTGCCGCTGGTCGGTGTTGTGATCGAGCTTGCCGGCGGGCTCGATGGCGGGGCGGCGCTGGGGTTGTACCTGATCGCCAACATCGTCTGCTGCGTGCTGGATGAGCGTCGGCTGAAGGCGGCGGGGCACCAGCCCCCCAGTTCCAGCTGGGCCATCCTCGTTCCCGCCTACCTCTGGATGCGCGCCAGTCGTCTGAAGCAGAGAAGGCATTACTTCTGGGCCTGGGTCGCGGCCTTCGCCGTGTCGATCATGGTGGGCATGGGTGGGGATCTTGCCGTTATCGAGGAATCCGCCGTGCCCATCGTGACCGAGCTCCTCCAAGACGAGCTGGGCTCCGACGCCTCGGTCTGCAAGGCCGTCGAAATCGTGGAG
>JABGQJ010000568.1 GCA_018648945.1 Victivallales bacterium | reverse complement strand
AGGTTGTGCAGCGGGGGTCCGCACTCTCTACCCAACAGCTCAAAACGTCAAGAAAAACAGGGAAACAAAGAAATTGTACCAGAACTGTTTGGAAAGCAAAGACATAAGGCACAGTCCTCTAAGGAGGACTTTTGACAGAACGCGAAAACCCAAAAGGAACCCAACAATGAAGCCGCCGCACAAACTCCTCACCGCAGTCCTGCTGATCGCCTTCGCGACGATCCCGTGGGTCGCTTCAGCCCAGCAGACCTGGGGCACATGGAATGGCAAGGGAAAGCAGACGGCCCGCCGCGAGCGAGGCGGGAGGGCACAGTCCGATGATTTCGGAGAGGCGAAGCGGCAGGTGGGACTCATCAAGAACACGCCCGCCGCGTGGCAGGGGTACACGCTCTTTGCCCCCAAGCACTTCCTTTATACCTATCTGATGGACAACAAGGGCCAGGTAGTGAACACGTGGACGAGCCAGTACGAGCCGGGCCAGTCGGTCTACCTGCTTCCCAACGGCAACATGCTGCATTGTTGCTTCACCAAGAGCGGCGGATTCACCCGTGGCGGCGAAGGCGGACGCATCGAGGAATACGACTGGGACGGCAAGCTGGTCTGGGAGTTCGACTATGCCAGCGACACCTATCTGGCGCATCATGACATCGCCTTGCTGCCCAACGGCAATATCCTGGCCCTAGCGGTCGAGAAGAAGAGCTATGCGGAATGCATGGCGGCTGGATTTCGTCCGGATTCGCTGCGCGACCGGGAGCTCTACCCAGACTACGTGATCGAGATCGAGCCAACCCGCCCCAGAGGCGGCAAGATCGTCTGGGAGTGGCACGTCTGGGATCACCTCACCCAGGAGAACGACCGCGCCAAAGCGAACTACGGCGATGTATCCGCCCATCCCGAGCGCGTCTGGGTGGACTGTAACGGGCGGACGGCAACAGCGTTCTGGAACCATATGAACTCCATCGACTACAACCCGGAACTGGACCAGATCATGCTCAGCGTTCGCGGTTGCAGCGAACTGTGGATCATTGATCACAGCACCACAACCCAAGAGGCCAAGGGCGAGAGCGGCGGCAAATCCGGCAAGGGCGGCGGCCTACTCTACCGTTGGGGCAATCCGGCAGCCTATCAGCGTGGCACCACGCGCGATCAGATGCTCTTCCAACAGCACGACACACAGTGGATTCCCCCCGGTCATCCGGGTGCCGGCAATATCCTGGTCTTCAACAACGGCTTGCGTCGCCGCCCGCCGGGAACGAGTAATTCGCGCAACGCCTCTCGCCCGACGGTTGGCAAGGACTGGGGTTATTCATCCGTCGATGAACTGGTGCCGCCCATGAATGCAGACGGAAGCTATCAGTTCAAGACGGGTGGTGCCTATGGTCCGACCAAACTCGTCTGGACCTATGTGGCCCCGAAGCCCGCCGAGTTCTTCGCCGAAGCCATCTCCGGTTGCCAGCGTCTGCCCAATGGCAACACCCTCATCTGCGATGGCACCAGCGGCGTGTTCTTTGAAGTGACTGCGAAGAAGCAGGTGGTCTGGGAGTACGTCTGCCCGGTCACCGGCACTGGCCCGATCAAGCAAGGTGATCCCATTCCCCTCGACCATCGTGCTCATATGATGAACGCGGTATTCAAGACCACCCGCTATCCCGCCGACTTCTCAGGGTTCGTAGGCAAGGACCTCACGCCCAAGGGCGAGTTGGTTGGCATGAAGCACACGCACGTCCCCGAGAACCGGAGCAAAGGCCATAACCGGCGTTGAGGATAACCCAATGAAACCGCATCCTACCATTCCCCCCGTTTCCCCGTACAGACCAATCCAGAGTCGACGCGGCTTCCTCCGCCTTGGGGCCCTTGGCGGAGCCAGTCTGCTCACACCCCGGATCGGTCTGTCCCAAGCGACTCCGACCAAGCCAAACCTAGTCTTCGTTCTCTCCGACGATCAGGACTGGACCGGTACTTCGGTGCGCATGCATCCGGACGTACCCAGCTCGGCGAGCCGTTTCTATCGAACCCCGGCCCTGGAGGCCTTCGCCAAGCAAGGCATGCGCTTCTCCAGTGCCTACGCGCCCGCTCCGGTATGCTCGCCCACCCGCTACAGCCTCCAGACCGGCAAGAGCCCCGCCCAACTGCACTGGACCAAGGCCGCCCCCGTGATGACCGCCGCAAGCGGCTACAAACTGATTCCCCCGACCATCGTCCGCCAGATCTCCAGCCGCGAGACGACCATCGGCGAGATCCTGCAACGGGTGGGATATGCAACCGCTCATTACGGCAAGTGGCATCTCCGCGGTGGAGGACCCGGCCAACACGGCTACGACGAGCACGATGGCGACACTAGCAACAAGGATGCCGCCCCATTCAAGGACCCGAACCCAGTGGACATCTTCGGCATCACCGAGCGCGCTAGCGCGTTCATGGAGAAGAACACCAGAGAGGGGCGCCCGTTCTTCATGCAGTTGTCGCACCATGCCCTGCACTATCCGGAGAACGCGCGCCAGACAACCCTCGCGGCGTACCGGCAACGGACGACCAAGTCGCGACAGGTAGAGAGAGGAGCAATCACCGAGGATCTCGACAGCGGGTTCGGCTTGCTTCTCAAGAAGATCGACGAGCTGGGCATCCGCGATCGCACCTATGTCGTCTACATGTCTGACAACGGCGGGGGTGGAGGCGGGCGTGCCCGACCGGTGCGGGGCGGCAAGGGCTCTCTGTGGGAGGGCGGCATTCGCGTGCCGCTGATCGTGCGCGGCCCCGGCGTCAAAGCCAACAGCTTCTGCCACGTCCCCGTGGTCGGGTACGACCTCTTCCCCACGTTCTGCGAACTGGCCGGAGCAAAGGAAGCATTGCCTCCGGGCCTGGAGGGCGGGAGCCTGGCGGGACTGCTGAGAAACGCGGGGGCCGGGGAGATCCGGCGACCTCGCCGAGGGTTGGTGTTCCACTTTCCCCACTACCAGGGCACGGAGGGGCCGCACTCGGCCATTCGCGTAGGCAATCACAAGCTGATCCGGTTCTACGAAACAGGCCAAGTCCGGCTCTTCGACTTGGGCAAGGACCTTGGGGAGAAGCACGACCTCGCCAAGGAACTGCCGGACAAAACCGCCGAACTCATTGTCTTGCTGGATGAGCATCTCACCGTCCTCAATGCCCAGATGCCAACCCCAAACCCAACCTATGACCCAAACCGCAAGCCGGTCGCCCAAAAGGGGGCTCGGAGCAGGGGCAAGGAAAGGAAGCGGCGATGAAGCCAGGAAGAAGAATGCAGATCGGCCTGCTGCTCGTCGGGCTTCTGTGTGCCTGTATCGCGCTCTGTCAGACGGACGCGAAGTGGGGGGCGTGGAAGCCGGGGGTGAGTTCACCATCGAGCCGGAGTACGAAGGGCTCGCGAGGCGGTCCCACCGGCGACTTCCTCACCGATGTGCCCGCACACGCGTACGACGCCATTCTAGGTCGGCCAACCCGTGATTCGGTGACTGTCAGCCTGCTCTCGTACCAGAAGGAAAAGGGGCAGATCCGGTATGGCACCAAGCCGGGCGTATACACCCATGAGACGCCGATCCTCGTTCTCGAACCATGTGTTGCTGCCGAGATTCCGCTGAATGGACTGCTACCCAATGCTCGCCACTACTACCGTGTCCGCTACCAGCAGAACAACACTGCCAAGCCCCAATACGGCCCCGAACGGACGTTCCACACCCAGCGCCCCGCTGGTAGCCCGTTCACCTTCACCGTACAGGCGGACTCTCATCTGGACGAGAACACCGATCCCCGGATATACGCGCAGACTCTGCGCAACGTCCAGGCCGATGCGCCGGACTTCCACATCGATCTGGGCGACACCTTCATGGCCGGCAAGTACGGGGCTCGCCATGAAGATGCCCTGGCCCAGTACCTAGCCCAGCGGTACTACTTCGGTCTCGTCTGCCATTCCGCACCCCTCCTTCTCGTTCTCGGCAACCACGACGGCGAGACGGGTGGACGAACTACCGCCGCCATCCGCATGCGCACGCGTTACTTCCCCAACCCTTTCCCCGATGGCTTCTACACGGGGTGCCAGGAGCAGATCAGAGGCATGGGGCCGACCCAGAACACCTACGCCTGGGAGTGGGGCGATGCCCTGTTCGTTGTGCTCGACCCATTCCGTTACACAGCGGCTGAGCGCGGGCGACGCAAGGCCGACAACTGGGGACGGACCTTGGGCAAGGCGCAGTACGACTGGTTGAAGACCACACTTGAGCAGAGCAAGGCGCGCTTCCGCTTCGTATTCATCCACCACCTAGTGGGTGGACTCGACCGGAATGCCCGTGGCGGTGCCGAAGCAGCCCTGCTATACGAGTGGGGCGGGCACGATCCTGATGGTGCCGACACGTTCCAGCGCCATCGTCCCGGCTGGCCCATGCCCATCCACTGGCTTCTCGTGGAGAACCGCGTGAACGTTGTCTTCCACGGTCACGACCACTTCTTTGCTCACCAGGAACTCGACGGCATCACCTACCAGCTCGTCCCCCAACCCGGCCACGCCGGGTTCAAGCCTCCCCGCTACGCCACGGAGTACGGGTACCGCACCGGCGATATCCTCGGCGGCTCCGGCCACCTGAGAGTGCAGGTCGGTAAGAACCAAGTCAGAATCGATTACATCCTCTCCCGTCCAGCATCAAACCGTTCAGCCGCCAAGAACGGCGATATTGCCTTCTCCTACCAAGTCAAGCCTTCGGTAGCCGCCCGCTGAGGACCGATCGACCGGGCGAAGAGAGGGAACCCGAGGTGCCGTTTGGGTGGCATCTGGGAACCCCGGGGTGCCGTTATGGTACCGTTTTTCGTTGCTTCTTTTTGGCGCTCAGCAGAGGCCATATCAGACACTTCTTGGCTTCAGCAAGTAACTTACAGAGATTCTTGAGCACGAAAACCGAGATCTCTGCATCCCCCCCGCCTCCACCACTTTCCCCTAATCGCATCGTCGTGGTGCGGTTAGGGGTTTTCTCTGTCTGGCTGAGTCGTTGACTCCCCTAGTCTCCATCAGGAATCCTGTGTAACTGGCTGGCGATTCGTCGTGTAGGTTGTTGTGGAGGCAGTGGTTGTGTGTGGTCGCTTGGCGATGAGGCACTGTCCCGACCCGGTATCAGGGCCAGTTGCCGTTCTTCTGCTTTCTGCTGCCAGGCCGAGCCACAGAGAGCCACGGACGGTACGCTCCCATGCTCCTGAGGGAGCCCTG
>JABGQJ010000567.1 GCA_018648945.1 Victivallales bacterium | reverse complement strand
GAGCGGGGTGTGCTGCCCGGCGAGCTGCTAGTGGCGAGCGTGCCCGCCGCCAACGCGGGCTTTGGCGTGAATCTGATCCCCAACCCCAGCTTCGAGACCGTGGATGGGGTCCGGCCCAAGCACTGGGTGTGGGACTCCCGCAACACCAAGTCCACCTTCCGCACCGTGCCCGAGACCCATTCCGGCGAGGTGGCGATCCAGATCACCAATACGACACCCACGGGGCCCCATGTGTATGGACAGCTTGTCCTGCTTGGTGGCCTACGCTTGACGCCGGGAGAGAGCTACACCCTCAGCGCCTACGTCAAGAGCGAGGAACCGGGGCGCGCCTGGATCGGCGGTGGCGAAGGCTGGTGGATGCGCATCGGACTGCGCGGCACCGAGGGCGAATGGCGGCGCGTCGCCCGTACCTTCACGGCCCGCAACGGCGACACGGTGTTCCCCTTGATGATCAATACGGACAGCCCCACCAAAGGCCTCCTCGTAGACGATCTCAAGCTGGAGAAGGGGCTGGCTGCCACCGAGTTCAACGCGGGAGAGTTCGCCAGGACCCCCGTCCATGTGCAGCTGTCGCTCGCGGACGAGATCTCCTGCGACGGCATGCGGACGGAGTTCTGGAGCGTGGTGAACGTGAGGCCCGCGGGGGCGCCAGCGCCAGTGAAGGCGACGATCAAGAGCCGCAAAGGGACATACAGCCGCGACATGATGCTGGCGACGCCCCTCGCGGCGGGCACGCACCACTTGCGCTTCACCTGGTCGCCACCCAACGAGGCAGCATCTCACTACGAACTGGCGCTGCGGGTCGGAAAGGTGACGACCAACCACACGTTCGAGCTGTTCACCCCCGCCCGTTTCCAGACGGAGCGAGCCACTGCAGGATCGGCCTTGGCCAAGCTGGAGAGCGCCCTCGCTGCGGCGGACAAGGCGCAGATCGTCTGCCCCTATGCCAAAGCCGCGCGGGTGATTTCGCGCCGTTTCCTCCCCCTGGCCGGGACCAAATCACAGAAGGGGGTGACCGCCGAAGCGGCACGGGACGCCCAGTTCCTGCGCGAACTGTGTGCTGAGCAGACGGCAAGCGTCCGGGCCGCCCTGCGCAAGGAACGCGTGCCAGCTCGCATCCCGGACCCGGGCCTGAGCAAGACGACTCTCCGCGATGGCAACTTTTGGGTCGGCGACGAACCGGTCATGCTGGTTGGCGGCATGGGTTACGGCGAACTCAGGAACGCGCTGCCCGACTACCGCGACTACGGCTTCAACATCGTCGGCGACGACTTCAACAACGGCTTCTCCTGCTTCCGCAATCTGCAGTCCGACGAGACCTTCGATCCGCAGATTGCCACCCGGCTCCGGCAAAGCTGGGAGGGCCTGGCCAAGCAGAATCTGGCCGTGGCCTTCAACCCGACTCTGCACTACTTCCCGCCATGGGCGCTGGGCAAGTACCCCGATATCACCGGTGGCACCCCCGTGGATGCCTTGCCCGACTGGAGCGGGTTGAACCGCAACCGCGACAAACGGACCAAGCGCTACGGTGCCTTCTTCCCCTTCGCCATTGACTCCCCGAGCCTGCGGCGACTGGTCAGCACCTACTACCAGGGCCTCTTCCCAGGCCTGCGCGGCGGCGGCGGCTTCCAGGTGGTGTGGATGATGAACGAGCCCACCTACACGAACACCAAAGACCCCCACTACCGGAAGCTCTTCGAGGACTCCCTGAAGGCGAGATACAAAACGATCAACCGGCTGAATCGCGCGTGGTCTGCGGACCACAAGACCTTCGCCGAGATTGCGGACAAGGCGGCGCCCGGAACAAGGGCCCGCTACGAGTGGCTCACGTTCCACCAGGATCAGGTGGCATCCTGGTTCGAATGGCTGGGACGCGAGGCGAGGAAGCACAACCCCGAACTGATCCTCTCCAACAAGCCCATGGCCTGGACCCTATTGCATCCCGAACAGGGCATCGACTTCGAGCGCGAGGCAGAGCTATGGGACGTGCCCGGCTGCGATGCCGGGCGGTCGCCCGGGAATGCCGACTACGCCTTTGGCTGGCAGAAGGCAATCATGCTCTTCGACTTCCAGAAATCCGTTGCGCCAGACAAGCCGCTGGGCGACCACGAGTACCACTACATCCACGAATCCGGGGTCAGTCCGGAGTACGTCCGCGCCACCTACTTCCACAGCTACCTGCGTGGCCTGCGCATGAGCCAGTTCTGGGTATGGGCCACGGGCATGATCGGCGAGGGCAAGAGCGGAGCGGGGATGAGCCACACCGCGTGGCAGCAACCGCGCGTGGCCTGGGGCACCGCCACCAGTGCCCTGGATCTGCGGCGACTGGCCCGCTACGTCGCGCCCTTCCCTGGTAGACCCGAAGTAGCGCTCTACTTCTCCAAGGCCAGCCTCTACCTGGCCGGAGACTACGCCCAGGCCCTGTCCCGCGCCCACGCCGAGGCCAACTTCCTAGACGCCCCCATCGGCTTCGCCACCGACCGTATGATCCGAGCCGGCAAGCTCTCGCGCTATCGCCTCCTGATCGTACCGGATGCAGAGTTCGTGGACCACGATGTCCGCGATGCCATCGAGCGCTTTGCCAAGGACGGCGGCCGAGTCTTGCTCACCAGGAAGTCCCTGCGCCGTGGGCATGATCTCGTGAAGCTATCGGCCCAAGGGGATGTTCCCAGGATGAAACGGGTCGATTCCCTCGACCGCGCCGCCCTGGCCAGAGCCATCGACGAAGCCGGCATCACGCCTGCCGTCCGAATCGTATCCCCCAGCAAGCACCAGGTGGAATGCCGGTCCGTGCAGGTGGACGGAAAGACGGTCTTCTACCTCCTTGCCCTCGGCAAGAAGCCCGTGACCCTGCGCCTGACGTCCGCCAGCAAGCCCCTCGGCTCCTGGACAGACCTGATTGCCGGCACCAAGGGGACGGGCAGCGAGTTCACGTTGGCACCACTGGCGTTCCGCATGGTCCAGCTCGACTGACCCCTCGGCACCGGCGACTATACGGAGAGCCCGCTTGACGGGAACGGCGGGTCGTGGTATCCGTAACGTAGGGAATGGTCTAGGGCAGGTAGAACCCACTCTCTTGCACACGGTAGCCCGTAGTCCAGTTCGCGGGGGATCAGGACACAACGGGGCGACCTCGGAGCGCACCACAGAGCTGGGCTAGGACCAAGGTACGTGACCAATCAGCCGCCCCCGCAAGAGGTGTGACATGACAGGATTCCACCGCCTGCCGCTGGCCCTCATCCTGTTCCTGCTCCTGCCGAGCACGGATCTGCCGGCTCAGGGAGGCCAGGCGTTCCTCACCACTGCGTGGTGGAAGCGCATGGAGTACAAGCGCAAGAAGGACCACCAGGTCCTTGTCCCCACCGAACAGCAGGTCCAGTTCGCCTGGTCGGACCAGCCGTTTGCGATCCACCTTCCGTTCCAGATGCGCCTGCAGGACGTGGATGGCTATCAATACACGCCTCGGTATGCTCTCAAGTACTACGTCACGGGCTTCGGGCCCTATGACAAGGTCGAGACGCTGGAGAAGTTCAAGGAGAAGTGGTACAGGAAGCAGGACGCCGAGGAGAAGGCCCGGCCCAAGACGGAGGAGGAGCGGCAGGACGAACGCGACAACCCAGAGCCGCCCGCCGAGGTCAAACCCAAGAAGAAGCCACGCAAGGGCCACTTCCGGCTCGGGAGTTCAGCGGTCGGCATGTACCGACTCGACGGGCAGTCGCTGTCGCGCACAGAGGACTACCCGCTGCACTGGTACGAGGTGGCCAAGTCCTGGCGCTATACCTACGGCATACCGAACATCGATGGTTCGGATTGGCACCAGAAGCGACTGAAGGAGAACAAGTGGCCACACACTGTGAAGACCACCTATGGCTTCTCGCCTGCTTCCTCAGGGAAGGCCGCGTTCTTCCTGACGTTCGATCCCCGCAACCGGAGCGATGACACGTACATGTGGGACTACGTCGGCGAGAAGGCCGAGGGTGTCTTCCACTACCAGATTGAGGAGGAGTTCAAGGACCCTGAGACGAACGCGTGGAAGCAGAAGGTGATCGCGGAGGGCGAGTTCGAGATCACCATTCGCCAAAACGGGTTCCAGGTCCAGCGCATCGAGACCGGCCGCCGTGGGTGGTGGGGCCGGGTCCGGGGCAACAACAAGCCCGACGAAGTGACGACGTTCTTCGAGGGAGAGCCAAAGGCCGCTGGCTCAGCCATCACGTTCGAGAGCACCTGGAGGGCAGTGAAGGGGTCGGAGAATTTGGCGAGAAGCCGTCGCAGTTTCAACTACAAGGGCCCGCCTCAGACCCTCAGCACCATGCAAGCGAAGATCCGCGTTCCCAGTCGCATGTACGATCACGTCCCGCCGATCTTCCAGAATCAGCAGTTCATAACCACACGTGACTCGGTGGCGGGCCGGTGGAATGTCAGCGACCTCGACTCGATCAAGATCCATACCTACCGGTACGACCGCAAGGAAATCGACCGCCAGTTGGACCGCATGGCGGTGTTGTATGGCGAGAATGATCCGACCAGTGGCGACGACCAAGAGCGACGCTCGGGACGTGACCAGGAGGAGGAGGAGGAGGAGGAGGAAGGGGAGGACGACGACGAGGAAGGCGACGACCAAGACGAGGACGACCCGGAGGCCAGCTCTGCCGACGTGCTGTTCACCCCCATTCCCGGCCAGAAGACAAAGGAGCTCTACAAGAGGCTGAAAGAGACACGTGTGCGTGCCCACAAGGCCGACTTGAGGAACGCTATCGCCCACCCCGTGGAGATCCAGAACTACCCCCACCCCGACAACATCAAAGGCAACTGGACGTGGGATGACGATTGGGCGGCCCCGCCGCGGCTCCACGGCCGTTCGCTTGACCTCGACACGGTCCGGGAGAGCGAGTACAAGGGCGTGCTCGCCCTCGGTTGGACGGCAAGTCATCCGGCACCGACGCATCGGCTGTTCCGTTTGGTCTATCACTGCTACTGGGCGCCCGGATGGGCCGACCAGTACGCGGACGTACACGTCGCGCGGCTGAGCGATTTGGCCGACAACCGGGCAGGTGGTCCCGGGCCCGCCGCTGGCTCGGCTACCGCAGAGCAGGTCGACCCGGGCATCCAGGACTGGTACGACGAGCACTACACGCTGGTCGACGATGCCCGAAGCGCGATCAGCGCCGCCATGGCCTCCCTGGGACGCCTCGGCGAGCAGCGCGACAAGCTCCGGGCTCG
>JABGQJ010000566.1 GCA_018648945.1 Victivallales bacterium | reverse complement strand
CCCACAGAGTTTGCATGGCGAAGAGGGCTCGCTCGACTTCTTCGGCGACTACGGGCCGCTCCGGTCGGTGGGGGTCGGTCTGCCACAGGCCGACCAATTCGCTGTATATGGTGCGCTCGTAGCCGTCCGCCGTGCAGTGGCTGTCCTTCACGTGCACGTGCGTAATCCAGCCCTTGAAGGCCTCGTAGGCCTCCTTGTAGTCCACTCCGCAGGCCATCAGGTTGGCCGGCTCGTAGAGGATGCCAAAGAACGGGGAAGCCACGGCGCGGACCAGCTTCATGACCACGTCCGGATTGCCGGCGATGCTGCCCTTGTGGTTCTCCATGCCAAGGTAGACGCCCTTGCTCTCGGCGTAGACCGCAGCCTGCTGGAAGAAGGGGATCAACCCAGCGACAATGCTGGGATCTTCGCCATGGCCAGGACAGACGCGAATGGAGCGCGAGCCGAGGAACGCGGCATTGTCGATGGCCCGAGCCATCTCCAGCATCTCCGCGTCGAACCCCACATCCGCGATCTTGCGGCCCGGGTAGGTGCCGAGGTTCCCGATGGTGAGACCGTACTCGCAGGCTTTGGCCTTGAGCGCGACCACATCGCACTCGGCGGGATCGTTGGAGTAGTTGGGCAGACCACCCCAGAGGTCGACCTTGCGGCAACCCGCCCTGGCGATCAACTGGAAGGTGGCATCGAGGGGTTCCTCGCGGACGGCGTAGGTGCAGGCGGAAATGCGTTCGGGGTTCATGGCAAGCTCCAGCTATTTGCCGATACAGAATCGCAAGAAGATGGTGTCGAGAATATCGGGGTCGGCCGTCTGGCCAGTGATCTGGCCCAGCGAAGCGATAGCCGCGCGCACGGCGGCGGAAACAAGCTCCCACTCCTCATGGTCGGTGGCCAACCGGGCGTCGACCAAGGCCTCGATGGCCTGATCCAGACAGTGCCCATGGCGAGCACTCACCGCCACCTCCGACTCATGATGGTGCGGGGCGTCCCAGACGGCACGCTCAATAGCGTCGTAGAGCCCATCCAGCCCCTCGCCAGTCAGGGCGCAGGTGGCAAGGGCCTCTGTGGGCATGTTCTGCGTGCCGCAGTCGCTCTTGTTGGCCACCACCAGAACTGGGCCGGCAAACGGATGCTCCTCCGACCGCCAGGCCTGGGGTTCGTAGGGCACTGAGGCATCGACGATCCAGAGAACGACCTGGGCCCGGCGGATGCTGTCGCGACTGCGCTCGATGCCGGTCTGCTCGATGAGATTGTCCGCCTCGCGGATTCCTGCGGTGTCCACCAGACGCACCGGAATACCCCGGATGTGCGCCAGTTCCTCCAGCGTGTCACGGGTGGTGCCGGGAATGTCCGTGACGATCGCCCGGTCACGCCCGAGAATGGCATTCAGCAAGCTGGACTTGCCCACGTTGGGGGCACCGGCCAGAACCAGCACCACCCCCTCGCGCAGGATCTCTCCCTCGCGCCGGGAAGCCAGCAGCTCCTGGCAAGACACCGTGGCGCCGTCCACGCCCTCCCGAACGCTGTCGGCGGGGCGCCAGCCCAGATCCTCCTCGGCAAAATCGAGCCGGGATTCCACATCGGCCAACAGCTCGGCCAAGGCATCGTAGAGCTCCCGAATGCGCCTGCCCAGCAAGCCACCAAGCTGACGGTTCGCCATGTGCAGTGCCGATTCGCTATGGGCCTCGATCAGGTCTGCCACGGCCTCGGCCTGGGTCAGGTCCAGACGACCGTTCAGAAACGCGCGCCGGGTGAACTCCCCCGGTTCGGCATGCCGACACCCCGCAGCCAGCAGCGCCAGCAAGGTCAGTCGCGCCCCGAGCGCCCCCCCGTGACAGTGCAGCTCCACCACATCCTCGCCGGTGAAGCTGTGCGGACCCGGCATATACGTCGCCAGCACCTCCCCATCCAGCGGGCCGTCTCCGTTGTGGACCGCCCCCAAGCGCAGCGCGCGAACAGGCGCGGTCGAGAGCGGCACGCGCCCGGTCCAGACCTTGCCCGCAACGGATAAGGCATCGGGACCCGACGCCCGGATCACCGCCACAGCACCGCCCAGCGCCGTCGCGAAGGCAGCGATGGTGTCCGTCTGGGAATCGCGGTTCTGGGATAGGGAGTCACTCATGGCGTGCCTTTGAGACTAGGCTAGAAGCGTCTTCAGGTTCCCCAGGCTGATCTTGACCGCGTCGAGCTCCGGTTGCCAGCAGCGGTCCTGTTCCACCACGTACCAGTCGCACTTGGCTTCCTTGCCGGCCGCCACGATAGCTGCCGTGTCCATGGAACCCGTACCGACCGGGGCGAACCGGCCACTCTCCTTGGCCATGCCCTTCATGTGCAACAGGGCGATACGGTCGCCGTGCTCCGCAATGAACTCAGCTGGCTCCACGCCGCCCTTCTTGACCCAATACACGTCCACTTCCAGTTTGACCAGCTTCGGGTCCATCTCGCCGAGCATCCACTCGAACAGGCTCTTGCCCTCCACTTGCCTGAACTCGAAGGCGTGATTGTGGTAGCTCAGGGTGCAGCCGACCTTGGCGGCGGCCTGGCCCAGGGCATTCATTTTGTCGCCGAAGGTGCGATACCCGTCCTTGCCGCCGTCGCGGAACTCCTTGGGCAGCGACGGGACCGTCAGGTGCTTGCCGCCCAGTGTCCGGATGAACTCGGCCCGCGCCGTCGCGTTGCGCTGGACCCCGCCGAAACCCTCGTGGGCACCGCTGCATGCCATCCCCAGATCATCCAGGAAGGCACGCAGTTCCTTGGGCTTGCCACTGCGGGCGCCATAGCCGGCGAACTCGACGGCCGGATAGCCCAACTCCGCCACCTTCTTCAGCGTCCCGTCGAAGTCCTGCCGCATCAGGTTGCGGAGCGTGTAGAGCTGAATGCTGATCGGGAGCTTGGCCCCGTCCTCGGCAGCGCGGAATGGCATGGCAGCAAGCCCGGCCCCAACGGCCCCGGCACGGAGGAACTGGCGGCGAGTGACAGGATTCATCGCGAGACTCCTTGGGTGTATGCACACGCTGAAACCTACATGTCATTGCGGCTCTCGGAAAGCCGGTCGCTTCTCGTGGGCCGTGAGCGCTGGAAGGGGATGCCGGCTGGAGCCGGCGCTCCCGGCGCACGCCCCGCCTTGCCGTCCACTTGCCAGTGGATCAGTCCGAGACGATCTGGACCCCAGGGGGAGCTGTGAAGACGCTCCTCATCCTGCCCTCGCGTAGCTTCTGGTGCCGAATAGTCACGACGCCATGCGGCGTGGGGAGGGTGCCTTCGGCCCATTCCAAGTCGGCGAGATTGGGATTGAAACGGATTTTGGCGCAACCGGGTTCAAGGACCTGAATCCCCAGCACCTGCTCAATCAGCCAGGAGGTCGGTCCCGAGGCCCAGCCGTGGCAGAGACTGTGCCGCAATCCCTTGTAGCAGTGGGCGCCGTAGCTGGCATGGACATCGATCTTGCCTTCGGGCACGAGTTCGTCGATGCGGGCCGCCCCGTCGAGCCAGTTGATGTCGAAGTCCTCCCAGAACGTGGTCGCTCCCAGATCGAGCATCCCCCCCCAGTACTCGCGGATACAGTCGATGGCGCCTTGGTGGTTGCCCGCGCGGGCCATGGCCTGGAGGATGTAGATTCCGTAGAAGGTGGACATGCGCTGCGCGCCATCCTGCGCCAGCACCTCGCGGTTCATCTGTTCGGCCGGTGCCAGCCCCGAGAGAGCCAGCAGAGCCGCCGCCTGCTTCGAGTTCCCCGGATCGGGACGATGCTGCCGGAGACGGCCAGCAGCAGTTCGGCAGGCCTCGGCCATGTCTAGATCGCCGAGGGTCTCGCACAGGTCCGCACCCGCATCCATGGCCATGACCATCAAGGCCTGGAGACCGGCGTGAATCGCCTGCTCGTCACCGGAGGACGGCCAATCGAGGAAACGTCCGTCGAGTTGTTCCTCGTTGCTCTCGCCGATCTTCTCCATGAGCTGGTGAAGCAGGGGAACAAGGTAGTCGCGCTGTTCCTGCAGGTAGTCGAGATTCCCATGGGACCGGTACCATTCATGATGGATGATCACCCACCAGATGGAATAGGAGCTGATGCCGTTCATCCAGCCAGGCAGCGGGAAGGTGTCGCGGGCGTAATCCAGACTGCGGGGCACCACATCGCACTCCCCGAACACGCTGCAAACCGTCAAGGTCTCCGGATGCATGTCGCCAATCCAGACCAGCCGGTCCCGCTTGATGCCGTCCCACAGGTAGTGCTGCATGTTCAGGTGCACAGTATAGGCGCCAGTTTGCCAGATCCGGTTCAGCCGTTCGTCACTGCAACGGAACGAGCCGAGGTACGGGAGATCGCGGTAGGAAGAGATCGCGTTAACTTCCTTGAGGAGAATTGGCCGGTCCCGATCCAGGAGGTCGATCCGGACAAACCGGAAGCCGGTGTTGCCCACCTCGATGCTGCCAAGCCACGGGGCGGCTATCGCCAGATCGCGCGTGGCATGGTCGTTGGTTGCCCCCGCTTCACCGCCAATGTCGGACATCGCTTCGCTGGCCGACTCGCCGAAACGGACGCGAAACTGCGCGGGTTCCTTGCCCGCAAACATGCCCATGACCAGCTGCAGGCCGCCCTGCATCTCGATGCCGAAGTCAAAGAGCAGAGATGCCGTCTGCTCCGGGCTGCTCGTGAGCGTGCAGAGCCCCACCTTGACCGTGGCCGGTTGCCGTGTGCTCGGTCCCAACAACACGTCGGCATCGGCAATCTCCACCCCATCGCCGCTGGACTGCCAGAGTATCCGGCTCGGGGTCACGAAGTCCCGGACTGTGGCGTCGCGCTGAATCCGGCCTGGGGCGATGCCCTCCCAGGCGGGGGGAGGGCCGGTGGGAGAGGTGGGAGTGGCGCTGTTCTGTTCCATATTTTCGACTCCTCGCGTTGGTCCGACAATCAAAACAATCCCTGCAGCGACTCGCCTCGACCCGCGTCTCCCAGCAGATCCGTGCTATCGACGAACAGGTCGAGGGAGCCGATCAGGGGCTTGCGGCAGAGCGCGCGGACTTCGGCATCAGCCACGTCGCGGACCAGGGCCTTGGCAAAGCGTTCGCCGAAGATCACGGGGAAGGGGCGACCGAAAAACGGGCGAGGGGACGCACTCAGGGGCTCGGTCAACTGCAGGGCATTGTGCTGCCGAGCCAAGGAGGCATAGCCCTGGGCCAGGTGCTCCCCACGTTCCACATAGGATGGTGCCACCAGGGCCTG
>JABGQJ010000565.1 GCA_018648945.1 Victivallales bacterium | reverse complement strand
GATTCAGGGACTCAACGCCGCCGGCCAGTCGCCGACCCTCGTGTCCAAAAACACGCCGAAGGTCACTGGCGACGGCTATGTGGAATACACCTTCAACCCGGACCTGCTGAGTTCCCTCACCTTCTCGCTCCACGGCGATGGCAAGGGGATCTTCCTGCGCGAAGTGGAGGTCTACTCGCCGCCGGTGCCGCCGGCCTCGGTGCGGAATGCCGCCTTCGCCAAGCGGGTCTACGGGGAGTTTCGCCTGCCGGTCTACGAGGACCAGCCCGTGGCTCGGCTACACCTGTTCAACGTCCGCGACGACCGGGAAGCTCACAGGGTCAGCGTGACTCTGACCGAACGGTTCACTGGTAAGGTCATCAGGCCAGCCCGCGAGATCCAGCTGCCGCCGGGCGAGACCAAAATCGAGTTCCCCATCGCCAAGCTGGCGAACGGCTCCTACATCGCCACCGTGGAGGACCGATCGACCAGTCCCGGCGGCAGGCTCCGGCGACTGCTCAGAGTCCAACACGTCGTGCCCGCTGCCAAACAGGCGACGTACCACATGACCGGCAAGCGGCTGTTCTTCCCAGACGACCACTACCTGGAGCGGCACACCAACCTGAGCTTCCGGTCCTGTCGCGGAGCCGTCATCCAAGCCGTGAAGCCAACCGCAAAGTCCGCCGATTTCACCCAGCTCGGCAAGCGAATCTACTTCGACCGGGACGGGAAGCTGAAGGTGCTCTTCCGGCGGCTCGACCGCCGCTGGATGCGAGAGAAGAGCAACCGCGACTTCATCGCCACCGCGACCAGCGACGCGCTGGACGCCTGGAGCATCGCGCCCCTGACCGGCAAGCCCGACATTCCGCCACAAGGCACGCCTGTGTGGGACGAGGAACCGCCGGGGGCCAAGGGAGACTGGCGGACCAAGCGGCTCCGCGGCAAGCCCGTGCCGATGCGCTTCTACGACCCAGAAACAGACGGCCAGGTGAAGCTCAACCAGGTCGCCATACGCCGCGTCAGCCGAAGTGCCAAGGGCACGGTGCTGCGGAACACGGATCTGGACTGGTCGGCACTCAAGCCACTGGGCGGCTCGGTGTGGCCGATTTGGTTCAAGGCCCCCGGCGTGGGTTTGGTCCTCACCCGCGAACCCCTGCTTCAGGAGATGCCCTCCCTAGTCGGCGACCTGGAGGATCCAAAGGCCGCCAACGACAACTGGGCTGGCCAGTTCCTGTCCGACGATGGCACCATCCTCACCTACATCCACGCGAACGTGCTCCGCCGCTTCCCGCCCTTCAACGCGCCGTGGGACAATCTCGCCAAGACATCACGGATTCTGACTGTCTACCGGACGACCGACGGCATCCGCTACACGCGTTCGCACATGGCGCTCCCGGACGAACAGGATCCCCCAGCCAGCCAGCACTACGGCGCGATCATCCGCCGCGCCGCGGAGGGCGGCGGGCTCCGCCTGGCCTACCTGCTCCGGTACAGGGCCTATACGCAGCAGATCGACTGCGTGGCCTCCTACAGCTGGGATGGGGTACGTTGGGGACGGTTCCACGGCCAGGATGTCCTGGCGGCGAACGGACCGCATGGCAGCTGGAACGCGGGCCATGTCTGGCCCGGCTACGCGGGGGTCGAGCGGGATGGCAAGGTGTACCATCTCATCCAGCGCGTGGGCGGCATCTACCACTTCCAGAGCGAAGTGGCCAACAGCCGGACAGACGAGGATATCGACCAGGTGACGGCAACCTGGATGAAAGGCCGCTACGGCCCGCGACAGCTTGAGCAATGCCCAGTCTTCGCCAAGTTCGGTTCTTGGCAGCAAGTGGCCAGGCACACCCGCGAGACCGGCGTCGGCGTTGGCGTTCTCGTCTACCGCAAGGACGGCCTCTTCTGCATGGAAGCCAAGGACGAGCAGGGCGAGTTCCTGACCCTTCCCATCACCGCCGAGGGTTCGCTGCAAGTGAATGCCGAGATCGCCGAAGGCGGCATGCTTCGTCTGGAACTGACCGACGCGGCCGGCAAGGTGTTGCCAGAATACTCCGGAGCGAATACCGTGCAGTCCAAGCCCGGTGATCACATGGACCAGCCCGTCCGCTTCGGCACCCAGAAGCAGCTACCCGCAGGCCCGTTCCGAATCCGGGGCAAGCTCATCCGGACCAAGCTATATACGCTCACCGTGGCCCACTAACTGCGGCGCCGCCCCCTCGGGAACCGTTGCCTATCGCTCCGCTTTCAGGTCGCCAGCGGTCCAGCGGACGCAGCGGCCGATGAAGCGGCCGTAGTCGCGCCACTGTCGAAAGGCGGTGCCGGAGCCATGGTTCCAGATGGCGCCGAGGCAGAGCACGCGGCCCGTTCCCGCAGTCCCGAGCGTCACGAACGGGGTGCCATCCGCGAAGCGCGCAACCACCTCGGCGTCCGGCTTCGCGCGCAGAATCTGATGGGCACCGAAGGGGGGAAAGACCGGGTCGTAGCCTTCGAAGAAGGTCAGCTGGGGCTTGAGGACTTCGACGCCCACGGCGCCCATCCGGTACGAACCATCGGCCAAATCCACCGGCAGGACGGCCGCGAGCGGCGTGCGGTCATACCCGCCAGGCGTGTAGCACCTGGCGCCACCAACCGTCAAGAGGCCCCCGCCAGCACGGACGAAGTCGGCCAAGGCCTGAAGCTGCGCGGGGGTGAAGACGGACGCGCCCGCGCCCGTGTCGCCAATGATGACCGTTTCCCAACGCGCGGCGATGCCCTGGGCCGTGTCGGGGAACTGCTGCGGCAGGCGTTTTGGGGGCATGAACTCGATGGCGATCCCCGGATAGCTGCGCAGGGCTGCGAAGGGATAGCGCCAGTCGTCGCCGAGGGGGTTCTCGATCATCACCGCCCGGAAGCGCCCAATCTCCGCGTCCAGCGCGATACTGGCCCGGCGCGTCCCGGAGCGCACCTCGACCGTTACCGTGCCCTGCGCCGGCTTCGCGTTTGCGTCGGCCCGGGCGGCGATGCGGATGCGGGCGGAACCAGCATCGCCTGCGGTGATTTCGGGAGTGGCAAGCGCGAGACCGGGGAAGTCCGTGCTCGCCTGGACCGCGAAAGTGGGCTGCGCCTCGACTCCATCCGTGACGTCCAAGACGATATCGGTCCCGGTCCCTGACCGGAGAGCGATCCCGGCTCCGCCCGAAAGGTCGAGCGCCTGCGCGATATCAAGCCGCACAGCGCTCCAGGTGGCGCAGTCACCATTGCCCAGACGGTAGCGGGCCAGAACATGCAGGTGGGCCAAGTCGTTCTGCAGCAGATACTGCATCACCGGCGGCGGGGCCTGGCAGCGGATCTCGATCAGGCCCTCGCTGCCCGCCGCGATGCGTTGCGGGCACGACACCACTTCGGCCCGCCAGTCGCCCCGCACCATGCACGACACCGCGAGCTGCTCGATGGCCTCAGCCGAACCATTGCGTAGCGCGAAGGCCATCGTTCTCGGCCGCCCGATGGGAACCTTCACGGCCGCACTCTCCGGCACCAACGTCACCTGGGGCGGCACGGTGAGCCCCGTCTGCTCCCAATCGTGCAGGAGTCTGGGTGCCTGGGTGAGGATACCGTTCCCCCACTGGGAACGTCGGGCGACACGGATCAGCGCCGGTGCCTGCGCGGGACTGGTGTTGAACCCAAACGCATCATGGCCAACCACGGCGAATATTGGCTCGCCGGACAGCCGCGTGGCATGGCCGGCCATCTCGCTGAGCAGGAAGGGAACGCGGGTGCCGGGCTCGTGCAGCGGACACTGCTCGTACAGGTAGCGGTGGCCCGGTCGCCAGAGCTCGCAGAGCAGCCAGCGAGCGGCGTTCACATAGTCCTGCTCCGCCCGTTTTTCGCCGCTGATGTCGGCATAGAGACGCAGGCCGCGCAGAAGGGTGTAGGCGAACACGCAGCCGCCGCGATATGGCGCTTCATGGCCAACCTGCGCGTCCCACGCCCCGCGCTGGGGATCCTGGCAGCGGCGGGCATAGTCCACGATGCGACGCGCGGTCTGCAGGTACTCGGGGCGCCAGGTCTCGCGATAGAGCAGACAGAGCGTGGTCAACGGCCAGCCTGCGGGACGCTGGATGTGCAGGTTGTAGGGCGGGCCGCCAGCGGGCAAGGAGTCCCGTTGCGGCGCACGGCGCGCAATCCAGTCCGCGATGCCGATGGCGGCTTCCAGGCCGCGACGATCACCGGTGAGATGGTAGACGTTGAGCATGCCTTCGGTCCAGCCAGCGTGGGAGAAATTGGGCGGTTCGAGCTGGTGACCGACCAGCGACGTGTGGGCATGCATCCAGCTCCCACCCACCCAAGCGGGATTCCGATGGTGATGGATGCAATCGACGTCCGCGAAGTGCCGAGCCGCCTCATGGGCGTACTCCAGAAAGCGCGCATCCCCGGTGCGGACGAAGGGGATCGTCCAGTTGTTCGTCAGATCCCACTCCTGGTTGGACCAGGTCTTGGCACCGGCCACGTAGCCTTCCTGCCATACGTCCCCCCAGTCCTCCATACCGTACCCGGCGCGGACCGCCATGGTCTGCTCGAAGGCGGCGTCCACGATGGCCTCGTACCCGGCGTACTGCCCGGCCCGTCGCGGCACCATGCCTTCGAAGGCGCCCGACGCGCAATACCACTCGGGGCTGGCGGCAGCGAACAGGGGACGCAGCCAACGGGCCGGAGGGGTGGCGGGGAGCAGGCTGATGCCGATGCGATGACTCTTCGCGGACCCCGCATGGGCCACGAAGGGCGCTACGTCAGGAGCGTCTGGCCAGAGGTCCACGACAGCGCCCTGGTCGTCGCAGCCCAGGGCCTTGGGGAACTGCTCCCAGAAATGGGGCATGCAGACCAACCGCGGCCCGGCACCCCCGATCCGCAGCACGCCAGTCGCTTTCTGCCCAGCTGCCAGGGATGCCTTGCCGCCAGTGCTCACGACAAAGGGGAAACTCCCCCGGTTGCCGTAGTGACTCTCCCCGGTCTGCAGCAGTCGCGGCCCATCGGCAACGGCGGCGCGGACGGCCTTGCCGTCTCCGGGCACGAATTCGGCCGCGCCTGACGTGGCCCCACCCAAGTGAACCCGAATCAGCCGCAATGGGATCGTGTCTTCCGCGGCCGTGGGCACGAAACCGTATTCGACCAGCGCTTCGGCACGACCGGCGAACAGGTGGACGCGATGGTCAAACTCGATCAGTCCGGGGCCCTCGCCGGCAAGCCGTCCGCGCAGACGCACCACCACACG
>JABGQJ010000564.1 GCA_018648945.1 Victivallales bacterium | reverse complement strand
GGCGACACGCGAGGTACCTGATATGCCCTACCGAATCTGCAAGACGTTCGAGGTCGAGAGCGGGCACATCCTGTCGCGCCATCCAGGCCGTTGCCGCTATCCCCACGGGCACACGCGGCGCGTGGAGTTGGTGCTGGAGGCGGACACGCTGGATGCAGACGGCATGATCGTCGATTTCAAAGCTCTCTCCGAGGCATTGAGTGACTGCCTGGAGCAGTACGACCACAGTATCTGCATGAACACCGACGATCCCATGTTCGGCGTCATGAAGGAAGCCTACGGTGATCGGGTCATCCCCTTCGCGGGGCAGGACCCGACCAGCGAGGTGATCGCCAAGAGCCTGTACGACACCTGCCGAGATCAGCTGGACGCTTACCGGAAACAGCCGGACGCGACCTACCAGGTGCAGACTGGCGTTCGGTTGGTGAAAGTGCGAGTGTGGGAGACCAGCACTGCCTGGGCCGAGTATTCGGCATAGCGAGAGAGGGGAGAAACCAAGTCTCGTTTCAGAGCAGGAGAAACCACGATGTCTCGTTCCCTCGCCCTCCTTTCCCTCATCGCCTGTGTCTCCCTTCCCGCTGCCGACTATTCGTGGCAGGAACCCCATGCCGAAGTGGTCGCCAGCGGCGATCTGCGCTGGGCACCCAAGCCCTTCGCCTACACTCCCGGGCCGTCGGTGCGCTACATCGACTACGAGAATGGCAGCGACGCCAAGGACGGGCGCACGCAGCAGGCTGCCTGGAAGCACCATCCATGGGACAAGCAGGCCAAGGAAAAGGCCGCTGCCTGCAAGGGAAGCCACACCTACGTCTTCAAGCGGGGCGTGGTCTATCGCGGAGCCCTTGTCACGGGCGAATCCGGCACGCCCGAAGCTCCCATCCAACTGACCAGCGACCCCAACTGGGGCAAGGGTGAAGCGGGACTCTACGGCTCGGAACGCATCGTCGGTTGGCAGCGCGGCGCAAAGCATGCCGACATCCCGGAAGCCGGCAAGGTGTGGGTGAAGGACCTGGATTTCGCGCCCCGCTGCGTGTGGCTGGTACAGGCCGGCGGCGCGGCCCAGCGCATCGCCCTGGCCCGTTCTCCGAACTGGAGCGTGAGCGATCCCGACGACATCAAGAGCGAGTGGTGGGAATGGGAGAATCCCGGTCATCCCTTCGAGAACTACACGAAGACCGCGAAGGGGCGCAGGCTCCATCTCGGTATCGACACCAAGCACCTCACCCAACCCGCCGAGTACTACGAGGGTGGCACCATCTGGACGGAATACGGCTGGGTGATGGGCACCCCCTATCCTGCGCCTATCGAGGCGGTGGATATCGAACAGAAAGGGCTCGGCTTTGGCGGCCAGTGGGGTGGCGTGGGCGGCCAGAAGATCGTCCGGTTCAACCGCTACTACATCGAGGACAAGCCCCACTATCTGGATGCCCCCGGCGAATTCTGGTTCGACAAGAAGGGCGCTGGCGGGAAGCTCTACCTGCGGCTGCCCGGCGACCAAGACCCGAACACGGCGCAGGTCGAAGTCGCCCGGCGTGGTACGCTGATCGACAGCGTGGGCATGAGCCACGTGCGCTTCAGCGGGCTCACCTTCCGCTTCACCAATGTCTATTGGGGGCTCACCGCCGGCCCGTGGGTGGGCAAGGCGGTCGATCCCGCCTGCATCCGCCTGCTCGGTAGCGGCACCGACCTGCAAGTGACGAACTGCCGGTTCGAGCATGTGAACATGGCCGTGCGCATCAAGGCCGTCGGCGACAGCGATGCCATCGACCGCGTGCTGGTCACCGACAACGACATCCACCACACCGACCATGGCGGCACAGTCATCGAGGACGGGCTGGTGTGGGGGCGGGCCATGCCCCCGGCCGGTCGGCTCTTCGACGTCAAAGTGCTGCGCAACCGCATGTCCCACACCGGCATGCGCCCCACTCGATTTGGCCAGGGGCATGCGCTCATCGTGCAACACGCGGAGACCATGGAGGTGGCGGGCAACATCCTCGACCGCTGCTACGGCTCGGGCATCTTCCTGTGGGGCGGCAAGAACAGCGGCTTCCTCGGCGACCGCCCCCTCTCCCGCATGCTGGTGCACCACAACAAAGTGACCAACCCCATGCTCAACACCAACGACTGGGGCGGCATCGAGACCTGGCAGGGCGGCCCGGCCTACGTCTACAACAACATCTCCGGCAATCCCGGCGGCTACTGGAACTACAACTTCAAGCTCAATCCCGGCAAGAAGCCCAACCGCGCCCGCTTCGGCCACGCCTACTACCTGGACGGGGCCTTCAAGAACTATCACTTCAACAACATCGCCTGGGGCAAGTCCAGCGATCCCTACAGCCGCCTGGGCAACACCTCCGCTTTCCAAGAGATCCACAGCTACCAGAACACCTTCTTCAACAACACCATCTACAACTTCGTCATCGGCTCCCGGCGGCAGGCCCCCCAAGCCGGGCGGAACAAGTTCCTCGGCAATATCTGGCAGAACATCGGCTACTGGGTGTTCCGCCACGCCGATCCAGCCAAGACCGAGGCCGATGGCAATGCCGCCGATGCTGGCAAAAAGCACGGCCACTACGAACTAGGGACCAACGCCTATGGCCGCAATCTCTTCCAGAACCTGGCCGATCACTTCGGGGTACTCGAGCCCTCGGGCCGCTGGCACATGGGGTTGCCTGCCTACCAGAAGGTGCTTGCGAATGCCGACGCCATCGCTTCAGACATCGGGAAGATCGTGGAGGAGCCCATCCTCCCGAACGCCGAGAAGCACGATTTCCGGCCAGCGGCGGGCTCCCCCGCCATCGATGGCGGCGTGAAGGTGTTCGTGCCCTGGAGTCTCCACGCCACCGTTGCCGAATACCATTTCTACCGGAGCAAATCCACCCAGATCCTCGACGAACACTGGTACATGACGCCCTATCACGCGAAGCGGGACGACTACCACCAACGCCCCATGTATCCCCTCACCGGCGTCAATCTCGATGCCAGTGCCTACACCAAAGGCACGCTGGAGGACTGGACGGCGGGGGCCCTCACCCTCAACGGGGCCAACCAGTATGCAGTCGCCAGCAATGAGTTGGTCACCAAGCCCTTCGCCCACACGTCCGGCGCTCCGCCCCGCCCCTGGCTCAGCGCCACCGTGCCCACCGCCATGGTCAGCGGCAAGCCCTACCGGGTCCAGCTCCAACTGCAAGGCATCCCGGATGGCAGCAAGGTCCACATGGATCTGCACTGGAACGCGACCGAAGGCAACGGCGGCTTCAATACCTGGGGAGGCGAGGCACAGACCGTCAAAGGCGGCGGCCCGTACGCGTTCACGGTCAAACCGGCGCAGAAGCCGAATCTGAAGAGTTTCACCGTTCTCGCCTACGTCTCCAAGGATGGCGACTGGAAGAGCCAGTTCCGCTTGGCCCGCATCGAGGTCCCCAAGGCGACAGAGGACGAGGGGAAGACGAAGGTAGTGAAGGTCGCCGACGGCAAGGGCACGAAGGGAGCGACCGAGGTCGCCGGCGACGATCTCAAGAGCCCGGAGATCCTCCGCTCCAACTTCGCCATCGAACTCGTCTTCCGCGCCGAGAAAGGCGGTCGGCTCATCGGCAAGATGGCCACCGCAGGCTACGAACTGCGCCTGGACGAACAGGGCCGCGCGCTCTTCCAGGTCGCCGGCCCAGGGGGCAAAGGCAACCTCGTCTCCACCAAGAGCGTCACCGACGGCAAATGGCACCACCTCATCGCCGAAGCCGACCGGGAGGCCAAGACGCTTACCCTCTACCTGGATGGCAAGCGGAACGCCCAGGGCCCTGGCATCGATGCCAACGTCTCCCTCGCCAACCCCGGCGACCTCACTGTTGGCGGCACGGCGGACGGCGACTGCATCCGGGGTGCCATCGACTTCCTGCGCATCTCACGAGGTACTCTGGCCGACGCCAAGACCACCATCGAAGAGCTCTACGCCTGGGAATTCAACGGTCCCCACTTCCGCGACTTCAACGGGCGCCTTCCCGCCGATGGCACCCGCGACGCCGGGGCGCTCGAATTCACTGGCAGATGATCTTCCAAGCCCCTACGGCACGATGCCGGGGATGGGTAGACGCACGGTGTAGACGCCCTTGCGGGCAGTGATCAGCATGGTGCGTCCGTCCTTGCCGCCGAAGGCGCAGTTGGCGGGTACCTCGGGGCAGGAGATGACCCCCAGTTGCTTGCCGCTGGGTGCGAAGATGGTCACACCGTCCTTGCTGGCCACGTAGAGATTCCCCTTGATGTCGACCCGAATACCATCGGGGTTGGGCATGCGGGCGAATACTTGCCCTCCCACCAGGCTGCCATCGGGCGAGGCATCGAAGCGCCGCACATGGCCGCGCGGCGTGTCCGCCACGTACAAGTAGCGCTCGTCGGGCGAGAAGACGATGCCGTTGGGCATGTCGAAGTCCCGGAACAGCACCACCGGCTCCGAGCCGGGCTTGACCATGTAGACCCCCTTGGAGGGAAGCTCCTTGAGGCGTCTATCGAGCCCATAGGTGGGATCGGTGAAGAAGACAATCCCGTCGCGACGGACCGTGGCGTCGTTGGGGCTATTGAACCGTTTGCCGCCCAAGGTCTCGGCCAAGACGGTGATCGTGCCATCGGCTTCGGTCCGGCTGACGCGGCGGTTGTGGTGTTCGCAGGCGACCAGTCGCCCCTCGCGGTCCAGGGTCAGGCCATTGCTTTGCCCGCTGTCTGCGCGCCACACCTCGGCTTTGCCGCCGGGAACGAGTTTGTAGATGCGGTTGGCGGGGATGTCGGAGAAAAGCCAGTACCCAGCCTTGAGCCAGACCGGCCCCTCGGTGAACTTGAACCCCGTGGCAACCTGTTGGGCCTGGAGACCCGCAAAGGGGTTGCCTCCTTCCTGGGCGACACACGCGAACGAGAGGGAGAGAACGGGGAGAAGGAAAAGACGCATGGGACGACTCCTTGCTGAGTATCTACCACAAGGTACCGATTCCCGAGCCGGATTGCCAGAACGTAGGCGTCGGCGATCTCGCCCCTATCCAGCTTCCGGCAGCCCGTCGAAGAACTCCACCGTGCCCGTTTCAAGGCAGTACTCTGCCCCCACGACCAGCAGCCCCTCCTCCTCGATCAGCCGCTCCAGAATGGCGGACCCATGGCGCAGATGATCTGCGGCAGACCGGACATTCGCCCGGATCGCATGGCGAATCAGAGCTTCCCGGTCAATCTCGATATCGGGAGAGAAGAG
>JABGQJ010000563.1 GCA_018648945.1 Victivallales bacterium | reverse complement strand
CCATGCCCATCTCCTGGGCACCCCTGATTGCGGATTACTCCCGCATGGCCAAGAGCACGAAGGGGGCGTTCTGGTCGAGTTTCATCGGCTATGGCGTCATGTCCAGCGTGATGTACGCCATCGGCCTCGTCGTCTTCCTGGCAACGGGCAGTACCGATCCCGCCCCCAACCTGATGGCGGTCATGGGCGCAGCCGGGCTGGCGATCCCCGCCATGCTTCTGGTCTTTTCATCGACCGTGACCAGCGACTTCCCCGACATCTACTCGTCCGCCTGCTCGCTCCTCAACATCCACCCCAAGATCAAGCCCGTCTACACGGTGTGGGCAACTGGGATCGGCACCACAGTCCTCGCGCTGTTCGTCGATCTGAGCAAGTACGAGAGCTTCCTGATCATCATCGGCGGCGTCTTCGTGCCTCTCTTCGCGCTGCTCCTGACCGACTACTTCGTGTGTCGCCGCGGCAACGTGGACGGGGTGGATTTCGAGACCGGTGCCGGCCTGGACTTCCGCAAGGGCTTCCGCATCGAGGGTGCCGTGGTCTGGGCCGTCGGTGTCGCCGTCTACTTCATGGCGCAGAAGACCAGCTTCATCCTCGGCGCCTCGATCACTGCCTTTGTCGCGACCGCCGTTCTTCACGCCGTCGTGGCGAAGCTACTCAAATCACGCACGAGTTGACGCGCCCCGGGAGCGCGGGCGTCTCACCCACATCCTGCTGAACAGAGCAGCCGGAGGGCTGCTCTGTGGGGTGCTCAGCAGTCCACCCAGACCCCCTCCCTTGCGGAGCGCAGGACGGCGTCCATGAGGGATTGGATGTAGAGGCCGTGCGCGAGGTCCGGCGAGGTGGGTTGGCGGGTGTGCACGGCATCCATGAAGGTGTAGAGCGAGTGGATGTGGGCGCGGATCCAACCGATGCTGACTTTGCCGGGAAGCATGGCGGCGGGGGCGGGGTAGCGCATGCCGCAGTCGATCTTGGTCCAGCCACGCACGCCGCCGTAGGAGGAATCGTCGGCCTTGGCGTCGTAGTACTCCAGCGTGCTGGGCAACATGCTGTTGAAGCGGAGAGCGCCCTCGGCCCCGTGCACCTCGACGCGCAGCTCATCCTCGGAGCCGGTGGCGAGCTTGGTGGCCTCGATCGTGCCAAGCGCGCCGTTGGCCATGCGGGCGGTGACGAGCATCAGGTCCTCGGCATCGACCTGGGCTCGCTTGCCGGGCTCGCCCGCGACGGGCCGGTCGGCATAGGCAATCTTGGTGGCCGAGAGTACCTGGGCATAATCCCCAACCATGGCATGGACCAGGTCCATGGCGTGCGAGCCCAGGTCCGCGACCACGCCGCCGCCGGCTGCCGCCGAGAGTTTCCACTTCAGCGGCGCCTCTGGGTTGGCACTACCGGAATGGAGGAATACGGACCGGAACTGGAGTATCTCCCCCAAGACTCCAGACTGGGCCAACTCCGCCGCGTGCAGTGCCGAGGGGAAGAAGCGGTTCTGGAAAGTGACCTGGGTGATCCCGTCGTAGCCCTGTAACGCGGCTTCGATGTCCATGGCCTCGTCCATGTCGGCGACGACGGGCTTGTCGCAGTAGATGTCTTTGCCAGCGTTCATCGCCAAGAGCAGGGCATCCCTGTGCTTGTGATTGGGGGAGCAGATGTGGACGATGTCGATGTCCGGGTTCTCGGTGATCGCCCGGTAGTCGGTGGTGCCGACATCGGCCCCGAGGAACTGGCGCGCGGCTTCTGCCGACTCCGGGCGGCTGGTGCACACATGGGTGATCTGCGTCCGGAAGGGCAGGGACTCGTAGAGGTAGCTCAGGTTGTGGTGGCAGAAGGCATGGACTTTGCCGATGAACCCGAAACCGATGATGCCGACGTTATAGGTCTTCACGTGCGGATGCTCCCGTGTTGCGTTGTCGAGGATGGCGCAAGATAGTGTAGACCACCGTCCCTGACTAGGCAGAAATGGCACGCAACCCACGATTCCCCATGTGCGAACCCACGACGACAGGCAAGCGAATCCAGACCACCGGGCTGGTCCTGCTGGTTGTGGGCGCGTGCTGCCCAGCTGGCTGGCACGGTGTCGGGGTGGGGTTGCTGGGTCTTCTCTTGCTGGCCGGGAAGTCGCTCTGGGTACAGGCGAAGACACGTGGGTCCGTGGCGATGCCGTGGGTGCTGGCGGCATTGCTGGCGTGGTGGGGACTAAGCATCTCGGTGGTACCTCCTGGGCGACTAGGGGCGTTGCGGGAATGGCTGCAATGGGGGCTGCTACTTGGTGGCGGCTGGTACGCCAGCCGAGCGCTGGGCAGGGATGGCTGGGAGCGATTCCCGACCATCGCCAGCGTTGGCCTGGGGGTGAGTCTCGCCGTGGGGGTTCTACAGCTCGTCTGGCCGGGCGCAACGGCGGGACTGGTCTCCTTCCTGCATGGCGCGTCCTATGCTGCCGGTGGCAACGGTCCCGATCTGGTGGAGGAAGTGGTTGTCGGTCTGCAGCGCAGCCACTTGCAGTACTGCGCGCTGGTCTACTTGGCCCTGCCGTTCGCGCTCAGCCGGTTGCGCCATGTGTGGCTGCGCCTGCCGTTGCTCTTTGTCGCCTGCTACACCGTGCAGCCACCAGGACTGCTTCTCCTGCCGGTCATCGGCATCGGCATGTGTCTTGTGGTGCCATGGGGGCAGAAGGAGCACCGGACTCGGGACCTCCTCTTGCGCCTGTCGGTGCTCCTCATTGCCAACCTGAGCATCGGGTTGCGCTTGGGCGCTCCAGCCACAGGCTGGTTCCTGCCCGACCGACCGCAGGAGCGACTGGCAATCGAGCGTCAGGCCGCGCTGAGCTCCGTGCCTGCACGCCCCGTGGGCTACGGGCCGGGAACCTACCGGGAGAGTGTACGCAAGGCGCGAATCGCTGCCGATCTCCCCAAACCCGAGCAGGACCGTGTGCGGCGGGATGGCAACAGCCAGTTTCTGGTGCATATGATCGAGACGGGTGCCATCGGTGCCGTTCTTCTTCTGACCTACATGCTGCTGGCTATCTGGAGGGCACGGGGGAGGAATGAGGTGGCAGTGGCCTTGCTGGTGGTCCTGATCGTGGGACTCGTCACTGTCTTCCTAGTGCGGGGGCTGGGGCCTCTCTGTTGCGTCCTCCTGGGATACGGCTGGGCGAGAAGCGACGCACGGGGGGGGCGGCATCTTCTGGCTCAGATCGCCCTGATCGCCGTCGCCGTTGGGGCCGGTTTGGCTTGGCCGTACAGAGAGGAAGTGGCGGCGGTGCCCGCAGCCGATCTGCCCGACACTCAGGAACGGATTTGGGTCGAGGCAGAAACGGCGAAGACAATCTCTCCCAGATGGCGGGTCGATCCCGAGGCGGACGCAGGTGGGAACGAGGTGCTCCGCGTGCCTCTTGGCGTGGGCAAGCGTGTGGGCGAGGCCAGCTACCAACTGGTCTCTCCGGCGGCGGGACGATGGAAGCTCTGGCTCCGGGTCCGCTGGTCGGGCGGCTGCGCGAACTCGATTCTGGCCAGTGTGGATGGCTCTCCCCCAGCCAGCGTGGAGGATGCGATCTTCGGGCGCTGGCACTGGGTGGACGTGCATCCCAAGCATACGTTCGTCCTGCCTGAGGGGGAGTTCGAGCTTGTCCTCGGCAACTCGGAGGACGATGTGGCGGTAGATCAGATCGTCTTCCTGCCCGATCCCAAGGACATGCCCGTGGGCATTCTCGAAGCGGCGGACAGCGCCGAGGCCGAGCCTGAGCCTGCCGCTGCCCCCGCGCAGGGGTGGGACTTCGACGAGGAAGCGGCACCCAGCGACCGCAGCTTCAACAAATATGACGACTAACCCGTCGGGCCCGCGTGTCTGATGCAGGCCTTCCGCATGCACGCTATCCCGCCTCGCCAACTGCGGGGCTGCGGACCGTGTAGGCGTAGCGGGGCTCGGGGGTCACCGCCAACAGCAGGTCGGGGAAACGCTCCGCGAATCGCTGGCGCAGGTGCTCGACCGCATCGTGGCGTTGGAGGTCGTCGCAGTCGGGAGAAAGCACCACGTCGAACACCGCCTTGCTGTGGTTGTCGTGTCCCATCATGCGCAAGTCGTGGAAGGCCTCCACGCGGGGTTCGCCCTGGACAAATTCGGCGACGGCCTCGGCTACGGGCTGGTAGCGGGGGTGGTCCAGATTGAGGGGGTCCATATGGATGATGCAGTGCCCGCCAAGTCGGGCTACCACGGCTGCTTCGGCCTCCTCGGCCAAGTCATGCATCTCCATGCCAGACATGCTGGCAGGGACCTCGAGATGGAGCGAAACGAAGCGTTCGTGCCCGTAGGTGTGGATGACGATGTCGTGGATGCCGAGGATCTCGGGATTGATCCGCGCCGCCTCCTGGGCAGCGGCGAGAAACTCCTCGCTGGGGGCCTGGCCGAGGAGCGGCTGAATGGCGTCGCGGGCGACTTCCCAGGCGGACCAGAGGATGAAGAGGGAGACGGCAACGCCAGCCAGGCCATCGACCTTGGTGTAGCCAAGCTGGGCACCAAGCAGGGCGAAGACCACGAGGACCGTGGAATAGGCATCGCTGCGGTGGTGCATCGCGTCGGCACGGAGGGCTTGGGAGTCGATCATTGCCCCCAACGCATAGGCCAGGCGGGCCAGCAGTTCCTTGGCCAGGACGGTGCTGGCCGCCACGGCCACGGCCCAGAATGGAATGAGCGAGACGCTGGGGGAGTAGAGGCGCCTGACGCCGTGGATAAACAGCTCGAATCCACCCACGAAGAGGAGCACAGCCACCACGAGCGCGGCGATGGCCTCCAGCCGCGCGTGCCCATAGGGATGATCCCTATCGCTGGGCTGCGACGCGGCCCGCATGCCGATGATGATCACCACCGAGGTGGCGGAGTCGGCAAGGGTATGAACGGCGTCGGCGATCAGCGATACGCTGCCGATGATCAGCCCGCTGGCGAGCTTGACGGCGAAGAGCACGACGTTGAGCACGACGCTGATGCCGCCCTCGAGTTGCCCGTAGCGAGCCCGGACTTTGAGGTCGTCGGGACGGTCCCAGTCGGTGATGAACCGCCGGGCGAGGAATTGCGCAAACGTCTTCATCTCGGAATCCCATAGTAACCAAAGCAAACGGGTAATGTAAGCCATCCCACAGGAGATGCGAGGGACGAATCGTGCGTTGGTGCACCGTGAGTCCTGTCTTACCTCGGGGGCGGTTTGGCAGGCGCGGCCGGTCTCCACTGTCGGATCGCTTGGCCAAGT
>JABGQJ010000562.1 GCA_018648945.1 Victivallales bacterium | reverse complement strand
GATCACGATTCAGTGCTCGATCCGCGACACCGGACCAGACTCCACCACCGCCGGGATCCCTCCTGCCAGCGTGGAGGCGGTCATCGACGACGTGGTCCTGCGGCCGGCGTCCCTTCCGGTTGTCGAGAAGCCGGCGAATGTGCGCGTCGCAGTTGCCCCTTCCGGCAAGGCCGCCACCGTCACGTGGGACGCGGCACGCGATGTGAATGTCCAATACTACCATGTCTACCGAGACGGCAAGAAGATCGGTGACGTTGCGTCCTACGGCACGTCCTACACCGACGCCCAGCTCCGTGGCCCGGCCCCCGCTGTTCGCTATGCCGTTGCTGCTGTCGACGAGATGGGCACCGAGGGACTGGCCGTGCCCGCGACCCTCGTGGGTGGCGGCGCAGAATGACGGGGCGGTGGGTCAGCCCTCTGATCCGACGGGAAGCTCAACTGCCCGGGCAGAAAGGGCCAAACCGAAGCTCCAAGAAACTGGCCCCGCCCCGCGTTGTGTCATTGACTTCCCGCAGACGTCTGTGCATTGCGCAATTGAGCCCAGGCGGAGAACGGCGACGATGAGACGAACGAAACGAATCGGTGCAGCGGCTTGGTCCGTCTGCATTGCGGGGGTGCTGACCATGTCGACTCAAGGAGCGATTCACCACGTCAAGGCCGGGGCCCGCGCGGGAGACGGCACGGCGGAACGTCCCTTCGGGGCCATCGCCCTGGCGGCCGAGGCGCTTCAGCCAGGTGACACCTGCGTTCTGCACGCCGGCGTGTACCGGGAGACGATCATCCCGACCCGCTCCGGAACGGCCGGGCGCCCCATCACGTTCCGGGCCGCCGACGGCGAGACCCCGGTCGTCGCCGGCACGGACCCGACGCAGGGCTGGAAGAAGGTCGGCGATGGGCTGTATGCGACGGAGATCGACCTTGATCTGGGGCACGAGAACCAGGTGTTCCTCGATGGCAACATGGTGTTCGAGGCGCGGTGGCCGAATGCCGGGCGACCTGCCCCGGCGGGTTTGCTGGAGTTCCGGACGGCCACCATGGAGAAGGGGACGACCCGGACGCGCATCGTCGATTCCCGGCTCCCGGAGCTGGACTACACCGGGGCGACTGTCTGGGTGAGCAGCCACAAGCGCTGGTACAGCTGGACGGGGAAGGTGACCGGTCACGGCAAGGGGTACCTGGACATCGAGGACAACACGGACGCCAAGGGCAATCACATCTGTAAGCCCAAGGGCGTCTACTACGTGTTCGGGGCCCGGCCTCTCCTGGACGCGGCGGGGGAGTGGTTCTACGACCGGGAAAAACAGACGCTACTCTTGCGCACCCCCGACGGGAAAACCCCCGACGGCCGGGTCGAGGTGAAACGACGTCGGCTGGCCTTCGATCTTCGTGGGCGGTCCCACATCGAGCTCCGTGGCCTGGCAATCCACGGGGCGACCATCGTCACGGATGCAGCGTCCGCCAGCTGTGTCATCGACGGTTGTCGGCTGTCATACATCCACCACTCCTCAAAGGCCGAGAAACGGTACGGCTCGCAGGGGGGAAGCGGCCTGGTCCTGCGCGGGAAGGGACACCAACTTCGGAACTCCGAAGTCGCCTACTCTTCGGGAAACGGTGTCCTGGCGACCGGGGAGGGCTTCCGCATTATCAACAACTACATCCACGACGCCAACGGCATCGGCGCCTACTGCGCGCCGCTCAGCCTGTCGGGCGGCGCCGGTGGGCACGTGATCAGCCACAACACGATCACGCGGGCCGGGCGGTCGTGCCTTGGGACGTCCGGGTTCTACGACACCATCTTCCAGCACAACGACGTGGGTTGGGCGGGATACCTGACCCATGACCTCGGGCTGACATACGGAAACGGGGTGGAGGGAGGCAACTCAGAGATTCGCTATAACTGGTTTCACGACAACGTCTGCGATCACATCTGCTTCGGAGTGTACTTCGACCACGGCTGCAAGAACCTGATCATCCACCACAACGTGGTCTGGAACGTCAGAGACGCCGCGCTCTACAACAACCAGTACGCCAACTACATCCTCTACTACCACAACACCGCCGTCGGCTCGAAGCGCAGCTACCGCTCCACCTGGGCGGCCGCGCAGGACAAGGACCTGTACGGCTGCTATCTGGCCAACAACGTGGGCGACGAGCAAACGCAGGTCAATGGCAGGGATCTCGTGACGCAGAACAACGTCTGGAGCTGCAAGGACCTGGGTGAGGACCGTTTGCCCGCCCCAGGCAGCAAGGCCGCAGAGACGGCCATCGCCATTCCGGGCGTCACGAGGGACACGCCCGGACGAGTTCCGGACTGCGGCGCCTACGAGGGGGGCGTGGTGGACTGGCAGGCGGGGCACGACTTCGCCAATCCCCCGCCCGTGGTGGACGAATCGCGCTGTCCTGCACCACACCGGAACCTGCTGCGGAACACGGCGTTCATGCAGGGCAGACTGACGGGCTGGGAGACGTCCGGGAACGAGGTCCGTGTCGTGCATGACGGACACAACCAATGGGAGACCAAGAGGGAGACGATGATGGGCGGCTGGAGCCTCCGCTTCGGGAAGGCACCAGCGGAGCTGAGCCAACGCGTCACCGGTCTCCAACCCGATACGGCCTATGAGCTGATGGGCATGGTCCGCGCCCCCAAAGGAAGCCGTGTCGTGCTTGGCATGAGACATGCCGACGGAACGGAACATAGATCGCCTCCGGCCGCAACAACCGCCCCCAAATGGGCCCGACAGAAGCTGCGTTTCACCACCGGAGCCGCCGATAGCAACATCGTCGTCTTCGTGGCCTGCACAGACGGGAGCGCCCCCGTGCATATCGACGACCTTGGCTTGCAGATGAAGACGGCTCCGTGAGTGCCCTTCGCCAACGCCCTGTGGATCTTCTCGGACCAACATCGCCCCAAGCGATGAGTTGCGCCGAGGACCCCAATGTCGACATGTAGCATCTAGATCGGCTGCCGGCGGAGGGAACGCGTTGTCTTGCAGGCCATTCCTTGCGCCACGGGTCTTGATTGGGGAGGAATTCCCTGTCTGTTTCTTCCCTCCACAGCCACCCAGCGCTATCTTCCTCCCCCGTCGCCGGAAAGGAATCTCCTGTCTGTTCTGGGATCTGCTCTGTGGAACAGCTGAGCGACGGCATGCGACCCGGAGAACGCTGAATATGACTGATCTCATGCGCCGTCATGCCTTTCTCGGGGGCCTGATTGTTGGCGTCTCGATGTGTGTGACCGGGCAGGAGGGTGGCGCCCAGCCACCGCTCGCCCCCCTTGGAGGTGGTGTGGCCCCGCAGTTCCGCATCGACGATGCACGTTTGCTTGCCAGCGTCTGCGCGCCAGTCGATCCGGTCATGCCTGAACGGCTGTTCACCCCTGCCATCCGGGAACGCATCCGGAAGGGCGAGGCGGGGACGCGGACGTTCTTTTCCGTTCGCCGAGATCCGGCGGCGGGAGAACGTTGGCTGGCAGTGCCCGAGGCGCGGTGGCGGGAGGCAATCGTGGGGCATGCCCCGTTGACCCTGACGCGATGCGGCGGGATCTGTCCGTTCTGCGGCAAGCGCCTGTCAGCCGTGAGCTGCGACCTGGTTCAGACCCCGTTTGTCGGCCGCACTGGGTGTTGTGGCGCAACCGTGTATGGCCGCGAGGGCGACATCCCTGCAGACTACCCAGCCCGTCCGAACCACACCGAAGTCGTCCCGCATCTCGACGGGACGGATGTCGAGTATCGCTTCCACGTCCCGGACGGGGCCGGGAACGATCGGTCCCGCTGGTTCTGTCCGACCGGTGAGCTCTGGTGGTCGCGCCTCAACACGCTGATCTACCGGGTCCTCCCCGAACTGACGGCCCGGGCGCTGTTGCTGGGTGACGACAAGGCCGTGGACACCCTGGCAGTGATCTTCGACTGCCTCGCGGAGGTCTACCCGGGCATGCCCTTCTACGCATTGGAGCGGCCCGTTGGCCTTGCCCGTTGCCGCGATGTCATTTCCGGGAGTGATTCCCAGGCGCTGGTCACGGCAGCCAAGTGGACCGCCGAGCTCGAGCGCCGCCGACACGACCCCGGCATCCTCTCGACCTGGGACACCCGTTACTTCAAGCTGCACTATCCCTACGGATACGGAACCGATGGCGATCTCATTCCCCACGGCATCCTTGCCGAAGCATACGCGGCGATCCGACACCATCCGGCCTTCCGGCGCCGTAGTCTTGGCATGACCGGCGACGCAGAAGCCCTGGACCGCCGGATCACCACACGCCTGTTCGAACGCATCGGCCTCTACCTACGGGCAAAGCAGCCGACCCTGATCAACATGATGGGGGTGTACGTCAACAACGCCATCAAAGTCGCGGTGGTGGCGCGCGACGAGGCGTTTCTGCGCAAGGTGGCCGTCTTGCTCGATGGGTTTGTGTACAACCATCACTTTGAGGACGGCCTGTCGACCGAGGGGTCGTTCAACTACTCAGCCATGATGGGATCGTACCTGGCGCATCCGTGGATTGCCCGCGAGCTGTTGGGCATCGACCTCGAGAAACGCTACCCCATCGTCCAGCGCATTCGCGAGCTGGGCGACTTCCCCGTTCGTACGCTCCTGAACGTGGAGAGCATGCATGGTGACGAACACGCCTCGTTCTTCACGACGCTGCACGGCGAGCCCCCCGAGACGATCGACTACCGTGCCCATGAACGGTCTCAGCATTTCCCGATGTACGGGCTGACATGCCTGCGCAGCGGCGCGCCAGGCGCCCGGCTCGAAGCCATCCTTGATTACCAGAATCAGATCATGCACGGACACGCCGGTCGCCTCAACCTGCAGCTTTTCTACGAAGGGCTCAATCTGCTGCCTGATATTGGCTATGGCACGGGCAACGCAGACCCCAACCGGTCTCCGTGGAAGCAGCTTGACTCCCGGCTTCCTCTTGTGGCGCCACCCGGGCTGGCGCACAGCTTCGAAGGGCACTGCACCGGGGCCATTGATGGCCGTCAGTTCGACCGCTGGACCTTCGCGGTTGACCGATATATCGGCGGGAGGGAGGGCGCCCATCCCGCATCGCTTGTTCAGTTCGTGGATGTCGATGGCCGTCACACGTATGCCGAGCATCCACGCCGCGTGGACACGTTCGGTCGGCAGTTGCTGGCTGTCAGCATCGCTGGTCGACCCGTGCTGATCGACGTGTTCCGCATGGCCGGGGGGACCCGGCATGACCTGTTCTGGCATGTCCCCGCTCCCCCTCCGGTCAT
>JABGQJ010000561.1 GCA_018648945.1 Victivallales bacterium | reverse complement strand
GGCGGACTCCTTCAGCGTCCAGGTCAATGACGGGCCGCAGCACACCTTTGACACAGGCAATGGCCGCGATTGGTACACCGCGAAGGTCGTCGCGCGCGAGCTGAAGGGGGGCGTGGTGAAAGCCGTGCTCCGGCAGGGCAGGAACACCATCACCTTCCACGGACGCGAGGCGGGCACGAAGCTCGATCGCATTGTCCTCCGGCCGTTCCGCATGCGCGACCCGCAGGATAGCATCGCCGTCAACGAAGTCCGCGATTTGCTGATCGACAACAACTGCATCCATCGCCTCGGCACCATCTGGCATGGCTGCTACGGCATCGTCAATCGCTTCGCCAGCCGCACCAAGATCACCCACAACGAGATCTACGATACCCATTGGACCACCATCGGTCTCGATGCCCGCTGGAATTGGCAGGGCGAGAAGTACTCCCACGGCAATGTCATCGCCTACAACCACCTGCACGATCTCGGCCTGCGCTATCACACCGACGCGGCGGGCATCTATCAGTTCGGGCCGCTGGACACCCACATCCACCACAATCTGATTCACGACAACCGTGCCTATCCCTACATCTGCGGCTTCGCCGGCATCTACCTGGACGAACAGTCCCGCGCGGCCCTGGTCGAGAACAACCTGGTCTACAACGTGGAGTGGACCGCCTACTTCCAGCACAAGGGCATGGACAATGTGTTCCGCAACAACATCGGGGGATTTGCCCGCGACGGCTTGATCCATCGCGGTGGTCTGAACGAGCGCTGGCAGGCCAACTACATGGAAGCCTACCAGAATCTCTACGTGACCGACAACGAGATCGCTCTGCGCCGCGACTGGGCGAATGGCGAGAAGCCACCCGTGGTGCGGCAGAACATGTACCACACGCTGGCAGCAGACACGGAACTGACCTTTGCGGGCAAGAGCCTGGCCGACTGGCAGGCCAGCGAGCGGGACGAGGGGTCGGTGGTGGGTGATCCGGGCTTCCGTGACCCCGCAAACGGCGATTTCTCGCTCAAACCCAACGCTCCTGCCATCAAAGCAGTGGGTTTCGTGCCCTTCGACGAGGAGGTCAAGAAGGCTGGCCTCTACGGCGACGACGAGTGGCGCACCATCGCCAGCCGCTTCCCGGCGCGCAAACCCACAGCCGTCTGGAGCAAGGAGGACATGACGCGCTTCCTTTCCTTCGAGATGGATTTCGACAACATGCCCGTCGGCTACAAGCCCGGCAGGTTCCGCATGGGCACCTCGGGTGAGGGGACCTTCGAAGTCAGCGACGAAGCCGCCCTGTCCGGCACCAAGTCCTACAAATGCGTGGACAAGAAAGGCCTCCGCAAGCCATTCTACCCCTATCTTCACGTGGCGCCAAAGGGCATCAACAAGGGCACGGTCACCTTCGCCTTCGCGGCCATGATGCCGGCGGAAGCTCCCGCGCCCTTCTACGTGGAACTCCGAGGCGCGGGCAGCACCAGCCAGGTCGGACCCTCGCTCCGTTTCCACACCGACGGCAAGATCATCGCCAATGACAAGGAGGTGCTGACCGCCGCGCCCGGGACCTGGACGCAGCTCAGAATCTCCTTCCAACTCGGTGAGGGTGCTCCCAAGACCTACGAGTTGACCGTGACGCACGGCGGCAAGACATCCCGCCTTGTACTCCCCTTCCAGCATGAGACCTTCGATGAGGTCCGCTGGCTCGGCATCTCCGCCAGCCACGATGTGGATGGCAGTTTCTACTTGGACGATGTGAAGGTCGCCTTCGAATAGACCGAGGGCTCGCCGCCGCCGTTGTCGGACCCTCGGCGACAGGGGAGTGCACCGGAGCCCGGCGCACCTACCAGGGACCGCCCGCTGTCGGGCCCCCTACTTCCCGTTTTCGAGTGACCGGCAGCTCACGCTGTCCATCTGGAACTCCCCGGCATGGATGCCGGAACTGACCAGTCCGAGCCAGGTGGCGATGCGGAAGTTGTTCCTGCCGTAGGATAGGCCGGGGAAGGTCCGGACCTTCCCTTCCGGTAGGGTGACGGACAGGTCGTAGGTCCCGTTCCATCCCTGGCCCAACCGGCACACGACCCGATACTGGACCCACGCCCCGACGGGCACGCGGAAACCCAGGGCCTTGCCGTTGGCCGACAACTCCCGGTCCTTGCCGATCGCCAGGGACGGGCCGCTACAGAACGGGGCGGCGTTGGCGTAGTCGCGCAGCTCGATGGTGGGGCAGGCGAGCTTGTCCACGCGCAACGCGAAGCTCATCTCCATGCTCCCCGTGTCGAAGCCGAGCTGCCGATAGATATGGGGGTTCCAATCCTGCTTGATCTCTGGGCTGTCCCGGATGGTCAGGCAGCGCTTGCCAGCGAAGGGGGCCTCGGCGCTGACCGCTACCTCGCCGCCCTGGTCGCTGGCGGCATGGATGATAAAGCCCTCGGGCGTGTCGCCAACAGCGTGGTCCTCGAAATCGTAGCGGATCTCGCGGATCGGCACGGCGGCGACCGAAGCCATGGGGAGGGGCGTGATCGTGCCCGGCAACGAGGTCCACTCCTGTTCGCCGTAGAGCCCCACCCGGCTGAGGTCCAGTGGCCGGAACCCGAGACGCCGGGCGGGGGAGTCCTCGGGCAGAGAGAAATCGCCGTTTTCGGGATCGGCAAAGCCTGGATCAGCGACCAGCGACTGCGCTTCGCGCCCATTCTCCTTGGCCCAATCCACGAATGACCCGTCTTGCCATCGGGGAGCGCCCCCGCCTTTCTCCCAGCGGAGATTGCGGTCGTAGTTCTCGCCCGCTCCGCCCGGTTCGGCCCACTTCACACAGAGCGGCTCACCGGAGGAGAAGATCAGGTTGCGGCGCATCAGACTGATCCCGTCCAGTTGCCAGAACGTGGCGCCGCCAGCCAGGGCGAAGATGTTGTTGCGCATCTCCATCTGTCCGAAACCGCCGTTGGACAGCGTGCCGCCCGCATGGTGGAACAGATTGTCCTCGACCAGGATCCGCGAACTGCCTTGGTCCCCGTACAGGCACGTGGAGCCGTACAGGCGGTGGTGCACATCGTGGATGTGGTTGCCGCGGACCACCGTGCCCGGCGAGTTGCCGAGCATGTAAATGCCGCCCAGGTCGCTCATCCTGCGGCGGCCAATGCGGTGGATATGGTTGTACTCGATCCAGTTGTCATGGGCCTGGGTGGGCCCAGCATCCCAGTTCATGCCGATGGACACGCCGGAATACGGGAAATCGCTGATCTCGTTGTGCGCCACCCGATTCCAGGAGGCACGGCCCACGCAGACCCCGATGCCCGAGGCGAAGATGATGCCACCGTGATGGATGAAGTTGTTCTCGACCAAGTTGTACCCGCACCGTTGTTTCGGCGGCAACGGGCTGTTCAGGCGGATGCCGGCCTGCGGGCCGTCGGGGTGCTCCTGGAACGCATAGGTGTAGTGACCGGCATAGTTGTGGCCAATCTTGACGCCGCCGCCGCCGAGGTCGAAGAGCTGGTTGTGGAAGATCCGCACATGCCGCGAGCCCCGGGCCAAGTTGATGGCGTAGAGTCCCACGCGGGAGACCTCGCAGTGGGAGATCGAGACGTGGTGCGCCCCCTCGAGATCAATCACCCCGCGCACGGCCACGTCTGCCTGCCACGCCACGTAGCCATTCTCTTCCATCTCCCAATCGCCGTAGCGGAATGTCAGGTCTCGGAAGTGGAGATACTCCACGCGTTCGTTCTCGGCCGCATCGGCGCGCAGGCGCACGAAGGTGGCCACCCGAGGCGCGATCACCTCGCAGGTCTCCGGGGTCTCCCCGGGACGCGGAATGTAGGAGAGCCGCCCGTTCTGCCGGTCCAGGTACCATTCCCCTGGCGCGTTCAGCAACTCGGGCAGATTCTCTACCCAGTACCGGTTCTCCCCAATATGGATGGCGGGCCACATGGAGGTCCGCTTGAACAGAACCGTGCGCGTGGCTGGGTCGATGGACTGCACTTTGCGAATGCCGCGCGCCCAGGCCTCGTAGGTAAAGACTGCTGCCTCAGCCAGGCGCGGCCAGTTCTCCAAATCACCCTCTGTATAGATGAACCCCTGATGCGAGCGACGCAACAGGCGTGACTTCTTCATCTCCTCCGGCGAGTCCTTGAGGATCCGCGCGATCTGGAAGAAATGCTCGGGGTTGTCCGGCGTCCGTGCCCGTTGGGCGCGTTGCCCGTTGACGAACAGCGTCCGGAAATACCACGCGCCAGTCGCGACCTCGGGAAGCGTCACGCTCCACACGCCGTCCTTCACCGTCCAGCCCTTGATCGTCTCGCCGCCGCAGATCTCCACCGCTTCGTCGAAATATGGGCGGAAGGTCACCGGCGTCTGGTCGGTTCCCGAGTCCTCCGGCCCGAACTCCACGGTCTCGGCCAACCGGTAGCGCCCGGCCCGGAACAGGACATCCACCGGCAGCGGGACCTTCTTCGCCGCCCGCAGTTGGCGGATGCGGTCGCGCGCCCCAGCCAGGCTGGCGAGAGGGCCATCGGTGCCGTCCGCCGCCCGCTCGGGCAACCCGCCACTCCAGGCGTCGTTCCCGGCGGGAGAGACGTACAACTTCACGTTCGGCGGGATCGGCGCGGCCGCCGCCCAGCCGCCAACGCCCGCGAACACGACACTCGCCACAGTTAGCGCGACAGCCCGCCGCCACAGCTGGATTCGGGGCCCATCGGTCCGCGTTGCACGTATCATCTTCGTTCTCCGGTTGCTCAGAGCTCAGCAGTCTCTGCGTTCTGCCCGAATTCTGACTGCGTCGGGTAGGCAGAGCCACATGTGTCGCTAGCAGTCTACTGCCTGTCGCTTTGCGTGGCGAACGGGAAGAGGAGAGTTCATCATAGGTCACCAAGGACATGAAAGGGAGTAGGTCGGAAGGGGAAGGCCACGAGGACAACAGACAGCGGCGACAGTCGCTCTAAAGCCCTCTCGTGGGGTCCGGGGAGGCGGGCCTCCCCGGCGGGGCTTCGGGGCTGGCCCCGTTCATCATGGGCAGACGCATCGCGATCTCCTAGAAGCTGGGGGACTGCGCACCGGCGTCAGACGCCAAGACAGGGGCGAGCGCACAGGCTGCAAGACCGGCTTCCTACGCCACCCCGAACAACTCGGCGGGGTTGTCGATGAAGACCATGTGGGCGATCTCCTTGGCGCGGTCGAGGCCGAAGCTGCCGTCGGCGACCTTCTCGGCGAGGGTTGCGGCGACATTACGACGGGCCAGGTATTGGTGACCGTAGACACCATCCACAAAGCAGTAGTCGCCGC
>JABGQJ010000560.1 GCA_018648945.1 Victivallales bacterium | reverse complement strand
CAGCGGCACACCAAAGGCAAAGAGATCGAAGGAGAGCCGGCCCGGGTACCGATGCCCGCCCCAGGGCTTGCGGTTGAAGTCGAAGATCAGTGAGAACGCGTCCGCATCCCAGCCACTGCGCAGGACCGCCAGACCGGAGTCCGCCATGAGGTCGTTGGTGAAGGTCGGCGGCGGCGCATCGGCGGCGCGGGCATCCGCCAGCGTCTGGGCCCAGTCGCCATCCATGAATAGGGTGAACTGGCTCAGGCTCTTGGCGACCGGCACAAAGCCAGGCCTGACGTAGCGTTTGCTTGCCCAGCGATGGAGGTCAGAGCCGAAGAGGCGGACCCCCACGGGGAAGAAGGCCTGGGCCTCCGTGCCGTAGACCCCCGAGTTGATCACCCCCAGATGCCCGGTCGGGTGGGTGATGCGGATCGGGTAGTCGTAGATGCGTTCGAGCTTCCGCCACAGCTCCCCGTCGCCGGAGATGTCGTCCAACCCGTTGGCATGGAGGACAAGCAGCACGCGGGTAATGTCTCGCATACCGGTCAGGTGGTACTGTGGGCACTGCTCAAGCTGCGCACCATCCGCGTCGTAGTTCTTCCGGATCCGCTCCTTGGTCAGCGCGACGCCAACGTCCCGCCATGCCGCCGCCTCACGCAATTCCGGGAGCATCACGCCCGCCGTTACCATCCAAGCACATTCCGAGGCCTGGAAGTTGCTGTGGGTGTAGGACTTCACGTGGTTCTCGTGGATATACCGGGCGTGGCTGAGAAACAGTCGCAGCATCTTGCTGTGCAGTTCGGGGGTGAACGAGGGGCTCCCGCGCATCAGCCAGTAACTGTCCATCATCAGCACGCAGCGCAACGAGCTGCCCAATCCGTTGTTCCAGAGGATACTGAAGGGATCGTACTTGCCGCAGCGCGCTTGCCCGAACCCCGGCGCTGCGTCCCAAAGCGAACAGACGATCTCCAGGAACATGACCGCATACTTCTCATCGCCGGTCAACACGTAGGCCCGTCCCAGATTCTTCATCCAGAAGAAGTAGAGGAAGCCGATGTAGGCCGTGTCGTCGAACTGATCGACCCACGCGAAACTCCGGCCTTCACGCTTGGGCTTGTAGGTGGAGAACTGGAAGTCGTCGTCCCAGATCGCATCCGCGTCCGCGACCACGATGTCCTTGATGTGGGGCAGATGTTCCGCAACCCCGTTGGCATACGCATCCCCATCCACGTAGTAGCGGGGCGCCTTGCGGCTGGCCCAGTGCACCCCCCACTCCGCGCCTGCCCCCTGCCAGTCCTGCCGCGCAACCGCAGCCTTGACTTTCCCGAGCCCCGCCCGGTCCAGATCCATCGCCCCGAAGAGCTCCGCCTCCGTGATCAACAGGAACTTCGGCACGTCCCGTGGTCCATTCTCAGCCGCGCTCATGTGAATGCCTCCCAGAAGAAGGGCAATGGTGAAAGTCAGTGAAGTCGCCAGATTGTTACGCACGTTTCCGCACCTGATGCGGCTACTTCCTGCCGCCTTCGTTGGCCTTGCTCGGCGCCGCTTTGATCACGTCCGACCCCATCTCGAGCACCAAGACTCTGTCTTCCTTGCTCGCCACCCCGATTCTCTTCTTCCAGTCCGCGTTGCAGCCGATGATGAAGAACTTCGCCTTCGTCCCTTTGCTGACCTCCACGTATCTGGGGCAGCGGATATTCTTGCCGGTACTTGAGAACACAAAGTGGACTTCGATGGTATCCGGGAGCTTGTCCGCGCCCTTGTGCCGGGAGGAGATCTTGACCGTGGCGGTATAGAGATCCTCGCGCTTGTCGATCCTGTGGAGCTTCCGGACGGCGATGACATGCCCCTCAACCACGATGTCACGCTTGTCTGCGCGTTCAGCTTCTGTCCAGAGGGGTTCATCTGCCGTCGCGAGCGCGGTCAATAGGCAGAAGGCAAGCAGTGCACTTCTCTTCATTTTCTTTCTCCAAACAGATGACCGTCTTTCCAGCCCGTGCCCCATGGGGAAACGGGTCACCAAGGCGGGCTCCAAAGCGACCATACATGGCCTCGCGTTCTTGGCAACTCGGTCAAGCGCTGCGTCTGCTCCAGGTCCCATGCCAGGACGCAGCCATCCCCCGAGCGCGGAGCCCAGAGGGCGACGGGGATCGAAGCCTGCCCGGAGACACTACTCCCCGCCTTCGGCAAACCGGATCCGCCCGAAATTGTCGATCTCGCCGAACGAGCGGACCACGAAGGGGCTCCAGGTGTAGTATTGGTTCTGCTTGGCTGGGATGCCTCGGATATGGCGGGAGCGGCTGAAGTTGATGGTGGTCGTGGTCACCCCTGGCTTCACACCGCCTTTCAGGAAAGCAGCGAGTGGAATGGCCATCTCCAGCGTCCACCCGGGCTTGCCCACGGATGTCTTGGCGCGGGCATTGGCGTCCCACGCGTAGTCGGAGGACGTTTTCCCATACTTGACCGTATTCATGGTGTCCGCCACCGCGCCCGCCGCGTTGATCATCAAGTGCGCGTAGCGCTGCCGGTCCTCGGACATGCTGATGTGGACCTCGACGGAACTGTCCTTCCAGGTTGCCCGGTCATCGTCGGCCCTTACTGCCATTGCCAGGCCGTCGGTCTTGGGCTCGACGCAGGTGAAGGAGACGTAGAGGTCCTTCTCGTCCCACAGTGTCCTGACCTCCGTGTTGACCAGCGTTTCGCCGCCGCCAATGGCGGTCAACTGGACGGGCTTTGCTCGCTGCCACACAGGCTCATCCAGCGTGCCGTCCAGGCGGATACTGCCCGCCTTGATCCGCGGCGTACCGTGGACCAGTCCATCCCGCTCCCGGCGTTTGGCCACGTATCCCTCCCTCACCCTTTTCGTCTCGCCAAACATGCGGTCGTAGATGAACTCGATCCGGGCCAGACTGCCTTCGTCGCCGCGAGCGTCCTTCCTGGCCTTGGCGAAGATGGCCTCGGACCGCGCCATGTAGGCGTCGTCGTAGATGCGGTCCCAAATGTCGGCGCGGTCGGGGATGACATTCCTTGGCCCGAGCGGCGTATCCTGGGCATTGCCCACGATCTTGAGCAGCCAGATCTCCTCCAGCTCGTCGTAGTACTTCGCCATCGTCCCCGCTGCGTCGCCGAACATCAGGCGGAGATGCTCCGCCAGCAGGGCTTCCACGTCCGTATCCAGACGCCAGGCGATCTTGCTCCAGACCTGGTAGTTCAGGTACTGGTAGAAGGCGTACTCGCTGTCCGACGTGAGGTAGGCCCCCGTGGTGTACTTTGCCATGCGCTTGAAGTAGGATGCGACGGCCCGAGGCGTGTTGCACGGGGCCCCCGGAATGCGCTTGCTGCCCGACTTGTTCATGTAGTTCCAGAGCCAGATCTTCCGCCCGAGCTTCTCGGTCCAGCTCTTGACCAGCGCATCCATCTCCGCCCGTTGCCGGGGGTTTCGTTCCAGCCAGGGCCCCGTCACGCAGACTTGCACGAGCACATTGTCCGGGATCTCCACCTTCGGTATGGGGCGGGCAACCGTATAGGCCGCCTGCGTCAGGTATCCGGGCACGCCCGCACTCTTGAGCCGTCTCGCGATGTCCGCCGTGAACTGCCAGATCAGTTCCGCCGCCTGCCCCTTGCTGTAGAAGGCCTGGCAACTCGGATCCTGGCAGAAGAGCGCGGGCCCAAAGCCGTCGGTGAGGGAGATGTTGAAGTACCCAGGCTGGAACGCGCTCGGATCCCACATCGGCCCCCGTGAGTAGCGCGGGTTGGTGGCTCCTGTCATGGAGGCGGGCTGGCCCGACAGGAAGGCGGCGGCATCACTGGCCACCACCTCCCGCAGCCCCTTGTCGCTAAAGCACAGGTGGCCGAGGTGCTTCCTGCCCGGCAACTTAGGGTCGTTGTCTCGTTTGCCGTTCTTGAGCAGGGCGAAGAACTCCGGGTTGGACTCGCCGAATCTCTTCAGCAACCCGAGCCGACTGAGCCCGTGATTGCATGGCACGTACTTGGTCTCGAGTCGGAGCATGTACCGGTAGTGGTTCTGCTCGGCAAACAGCTCCTGCTGGGTTCCCTTGAGCGTGATCAGGGGATAGGTCATGATCCCCAGTTCCCGCTGCGGGAAGTCGGGCGCTTCGTAGATGTCCATCGTCGGCACGCTCAGCGTGGGCTGCTTTGGCGTGATGATGCCCAGATCGCCGGGGAAGTAGAACCGCGTGCCCGTGAACCGCTCGAGAAAATCGTAGACCCCAAACAGCGTGCCCCGCTCGAAGATGTTGGCCCACTTGCCGCCCGGCAATGCCTGCAGGGGGTCCACCGTCCGGTTGTCCCGGCCCGCAATGTAGATCGTGTTGCCCGCGGCTCGGATGATGAACGCATCCCTTGGCAGGTCCCGCACATCGATCCCGGCTTTCCTGGCTGCCTTGCAGTCGCCGAGCACGATGGACACGGCCTTCTTGCCCGGCTGCGGAGCGATGCCGAAGTCGGCCCCCGTGCACTGCCTGAGGAGCTTCTGCATTTCCTGCGCCGCGAAGCGCACCACGCCGCAGTCCCCATCCGGCGGGACGACGATCCTCGCCAGCGCCTTGCCGCCGGCGGCAAGCGGCAGCATTCGCGATCGATCAAGCGTCTCCGCATGGTTCGCGGTATCTCCCCACGCCGCCGGGAGGGAGACAAGGGCGAAGATGAACAGGGAATGCAGGACGCGGTTTCTCATCTCAGGGCCTCCGGAAGCTCTTCAGTCGATCGCCAGTTGGCGGTCATTTCGCCGGCAGTGGGGTGCCGATGACGAGGATCTGGCCAGCGTAGAAGGACAGGCCCTCGGGCAGTTGCCTGATGGTGAAGCGGACCTCATGCTCGCCGGGCGCCTGGGCGGGAAGGTACCAGAACCGGGAGTACTTGCGGCGGGCTTCCCGTTGCTTGCGCTCCACCAGGATGGGCTTCTTGCCGTCAACAACGGCTTCGACAACCATGACACCAGTATGCGGGATGTCGCTGATCCCCACGGTCGTGCCGTTCCAGCGGACCGTGATGGTCTCGCCAGCCTGGGTGCATTTGACTGCCCCGCGCAACATCGCCTTGGTGCGGCGGGAGTCGTCCGTGTAGACCGGGTCCTTCGCCTCGTTCACGGGCGTCCAACCAGCGCTGAGCTTGGCCTTGCCGATGGGGAGAAGAGCGGCGACTTCCCAGGGATTCTCGTACATGGGCGCGCCCAGTTCGTGGGTCAGTGGGCCCGCCTTGTCCTGCATCTTGAGCATGGATCGGGCGATGACATCGCAGTAGATGCCGTGGC
>JABGQJ010000056.1 GCA_018648945.1 Victivallales bacterium | reverse complement strand
CACGGCATTCCGGACCTCCGCCGGAGGATCGTCGTCCCACAACCCCCAGCCGATGGTCTTGCCGTCCTCCGCGTCCTCCAGCACGACGCATGTGTAGCGCAGCTCATCTCGGAGACGACTCCGGCGGGGCACCGCGCACAGTGGATGATGCGCCGCGGCTAGGCAAAGCACCGCCAGCATGCCGCCCCCAACCAATCGGCTACGCCCCAGTTTCTTCCCAGCAATCCCCATCCTAACCTCTGCCGGCCTAACAGCTGGCCGTTGTTCAGGCACCCAAACCCGGAACCACTCCGTACCGCACCACCGCGAGATCCCAGCCAAGATACACGGCCCCAGTCCATTCTCCACCAACGAGAACGCGACTTGGGTGCCGCACATCACTGATGCAGACGCCCCACAGGACACCGACATTGGCCGCCACCCTCCAAGACTGCCCGATCATACAGGGTCGCGCGACTGCGGGGTGCGACTACTCCGCAACCCAGACATCGGGGGGATCGTCCGGACGGGAGCCCCCCACCACACGTCCTTCCGGGCTGACCAGCACCAGGTGCGCGCTGTTCAGATCCGCCACTCCCATACCTTGGCAACGGAATGCCCAGAACTGCTGGATGCCAACCGCCATGCGGTGGCGGAGATCGTAGTCCTGTGCCAGGAAGGTGGGGTCCATCACCAGATAGAGCACCACGTTGCCGCTCTGCTCCTTGGCATAGAGCCGAATCCCGATGCGCCCCCCGACCCGGCGGTGCTGGGTCTTGAGCCACTCCGCGAAGGCCCGCAAAACAGGTTTGATTCCTGCCGGCGTTGGCGCGCGACGCACGTCGTACTTCGGCCTGTCGACCCGCGTCGCCAGGCGCAGTACCGGGGGAGACGCCTGAGTTCCCTCGGCCGGCTCCACCTGGTCTTCCGCAGGCACTACCGGTGCGTCCGGTGCCACTGCGACAGTGACCACTGGCTTCTCCGCCGCCGCTTCAGCCACCGCGACCTTGGTCTCGATCAGACGGTTTACCTGCTTCTGCACGTCCCGCATGGCCATCTGCCTCGCCGCCTCGCGCGGAAAGAGCGAAGGGTATCCTGGCGGCTCACCCGATGGATCGGCATCACCAGCGTACCGTGTTGCGTCCGTAGGGTGATCCGCCCTTCCGCGAATCTCTCCAGACGGCCCACGATCTCCCCACCTGCCCGCAAGCGCACGTGGTATACGCGCCCTTTCTCCGGCCTCGGAGCCTGCGCCAGGCGTTTGCTCAGCCGTTCCTCGAAGTAGCTCTCCAACCCCTGCCGCTCCGCTGCGTTCAGCGCCACCCGGTAGCGCCGCCGCTTGGGCTTCTTGCTCTCCTTCCTGTCATTCCTTGACTCGCCCTTGCCCTGCGCCGGAGCTGTCAACTCGATCACCTGCTCAAGCAGCCGAGGGGTCGCGTCGCTGGCGTCCTTCGGGTTCAGCTTTCTTTGCTCCTCGAAGCCGTCGGGCAACAAATCGTGGTCTTGGTCCCGGTAGTCGTATGTGCGGATATCGTCCACCATCCCGGCTCCCCGGATCATGATGGCGTGGACAGCCTGGAGCTCGATTTCGGGGTCAGCAGCCCAAAGGTCCGCCTGGATGTCACGACGGATCGTCGCCCACTCATGCATACCCGTCTCGCCGCCAAGCCCGTGCCGCGAGTACCTGTCGTCGACAAAGCTGTGCACGGCATCGCCAGACGCGTACTGCGCGTACACTCTACCCGCCGAGGTCATGCAGTCGACATAGACCGTGTACCTGGTCGTGAACTTCATCCGCCACTGGAGCTTGCAGCAGCCCTGCTGGTCCTCCGGCAGCGTGAGCCGGAACCCGCAGTCCCAGGTCCCCTCTTCCGGTTTGAGCACGACCACGCGGTTGTCCTTGCCGCCAGGCTCCCGCTCGCTGGCCAGCGTGCCGTGCCCCCTGGTGTCATAGACATCCCAGCCAGGCAGGGCGGCATTCCCGCCATCCTCCAGTACAACGCATGTGTACTCCACCACATCACGCTTCCGGCTGCGGAGGCTCCTCCCTTGCGCCATGGCGCAAGCCGCAGCCAGGCACAGCACTGCCAACGCATGCCACCTACCCGGTGCCCGACTACACATGATCTGAGACAACTGCTGCCCCCCTCTACCTCTGCTGGTCGTCCGTCGCCTTGCTTCCCAGTGAGCCACACTGGTCTGCGCTCAAGTGGCAACGCACGAACCGACCCCCTCATTGGCCGGGCGCGGCCTGCCGGGCGCAGTCACTTCGCGGCGGGCGTTATCCGAAGACGGCCGTACAGGGAGGGGTTCTGGAAATTGTCACCGGTTCCCTGCCAGATGATCTGAGCCTTGCGCCCCTTACCGGTGTCGTCATCGTCCAACGCCAAGTCCAGGCCAAGAGTCTGCCGCCCAGCCCAATCGACCGGGATGAGGAACTTGGCCTGCCAACCGCCATCGCAAGCGCGCGCTGCCACCCGGGCTCCCTCGGGCACCCGCCCTTCGAGCTTCGCAGGTCTCCCCGCAGGCGGCGGCCGCAGGAAAATCTGGTAGGTGCCCGCCCCCACGGCATCCAGCCCTACTTCGTCCTCGGACCGAAGATCCAGGAAAAGCTCCAGGCAGTCCCCCGACCATGCTCCCCTCGCCGCCGGGCGCAGGTCGCCGGGATCCGTTACGCGCACTGCCACGTAGAGCCCCGCCGGCACTCGTGCCGCCACGAACTCGGCCGAGAGATCCTCCGGGCCACGCCACGCGTCTCCTTCGGCCGTGCTCGCGAAGGGATCAGCGACCCCGATCGCCACTTGCCGACGCCGGTTGAGACTCCATGGTTCCAGCCCAGCAAAGTCAGCCGCATCGCCGTCCAGCGCGGGCATCTGTGCGAGGCTTGGCAAGTCGAATTCTCGCCGTGTCTTCCCCGTCTCTCGCAGCATCAAGCTGCCCACGAAGCCAAAGCCGCCGGCGTTGGCCACCACCAACTCGTCCCCCGGTTCCAGCCAGAGACTCCCTGGCACCCGTGCATGGCCGTAGACGCGCCGCTGCCCTTCCGGCGTACCCACTGGCTTCGGCACGAGCTTCTCCTCCGCCATGGGTGCCAGTTCGAGCAACTCGGCCTGCTTGCCGCGACGATGGGACAGCTCGTAGGTGCCGAGGACGCCATACAGGTTGCCCACCACGCCCGTTCGTAGTTCGATCATGACTTCGTAGTAGGACGGTCGAATGCCCCGCAACTTCCAGCCCAACGCATCGCCCCTATCCGGCAGTCCGTATACCTGTCGATCCCCGTGATGGAGGGGAGACGTGTGCTTCTTCACCGGTCGTGCGGGGGTCACTTCGCGAGCAACGAAGCAGTCGGTCACCGGCAACACCAGTTCGCTGGCATCTACCTTGGCGGCAGCAAAGAACGCAGCGGGGGCGGTGATGGTCAGCGGGTCGCGCCCCGCCTCCAGGCTGAGCTTGCCCTTTGCTTCCACTGGCACTGGGTTGCCCCAGATGTCTAGGATCGTGCCCGCCCCCAAGGACGGGAACCGCACGCCTTTCGTCCCTCGATCCGCGTACCACAGCACGCCCCTGACCGTCTCGCCTCGTCGCCATAGATGCAGATGCAATCGGCTCAGCCCGAGATCCACTCGTTGCCAATACACCATCCCCGCCAACTGTTCTGCGGCGGCGGCCACGGCCAGGGCGGCAAGGCGCGGCGAGGAGTCGCGACAAAGGAGCGGCAGGCTGCTGGTCACGCTGGAGTACCAGAACAGGCGCTCCACGCCGCCCGCCACATTCAGATAGTAGTGCCGAACGGTGAAAGCCGCCGCATCGTCCTCGGGAATGGGGCGATAGGGCCAACTGGCCAGCCAGTTGGGGGCCAGGCCCTCTGGAGCCCGCGCCAGGACCTCGGCCGCAGTCGCCGGGCGCACGCCGGCTCGGCGATCACTCCAGTACCCCACTTCCGTATTCCAGACCGGCAAATCGCCAACGCCGTGTTTGGCGGCGATCTCATGCAGCCGCCGCAGTCGCCCTTCCAGATTTGCCGCTTCGGGCGAGGAGGGCGTGGTGTAGGCATGGAAGGACAGGATGTCCATGTAGGCCCCCGCCCCCTTGCTCAGGATATCCTCGGTCCAACTCAGAAAATCACCCGTGCCCGAGCCCGCCACGATCCGGATCTCCGAGCCGACTTCGCGCGAGACTTCGTAGGCCACCTTCTGCAAGGCCACGTACTCTGCGGCTGTGCCCTTGAAGAAGCCGGCATTGGGCTCGTTCCAGACCTCGAAGTGACGGATTCGTCCTCGGAAGCGCGTCATGTATTCCCGGCAGTAGTCCCGCCAGTCAGCCAGGTTCTTGGGCGGGTAGGGCGCGCCTGCGCCGGTGTAGTGCGGCTCATCCGGCCGCGTGGTTGCCCAGGCGGGGGTGTAGGCCAACACACCAAGCACTTCGAATCCCTGCTCGCGGAAGCGATCCACTTTCGCGGCGGTCTTCGAAAAGTCGAACGCCCCTTTGCTCTCGCGTTCATGCCGGTTCCATGTGTCCCCGGTATCCCACAGCCGCACCCACTTGAAGCCAGTCTGGTACATCTCCATCAGACCCGCCGAGTGCACGCCGAAGGGGGAGGCAACCGGCAGTTGCGGGGCCTTTGCCACGGACACCACGGCCAGGGCCAGTTCCCGTTCATACGCATGGCCACGCCACGTCGTCTCGAATCTGGCGATGTGCAAGCCATTGCGCGTCGCAGGAAATGCCACCGTCAGTTTCCGCGTGCCGCCTGGCGGCACCACCAGATGCACCACCTTCGCCGTGGCCTGCTTCCCAGTTGGCTCAGAGAGCACCAGCCGTCCAGTCAACGCAGTCGGCGCAGCCAGGAACGAGTCCGCACGCAACACCACCTGCATCTTCTCCCCCCGCCGATACAGATGGCGCTCGCGGGGGGTGGACAGCGAGAAGGCCAGTGAATCCTCCTCCTGGGCGGGCAGGATTCTCACTTGGTTCACCTCCGCCCAACTCGACTTGGCACCGGCCAGGATCTTCTGTCCACCACTCAGCGACACGGCCCGCAAGCCCTCGACCACGCCCACATGATGAGGCCACTTGCCCGGTGTTCGCTTGGGTGGCGCGCCCGGTTTGCCCCGGAACGTCAACGCCTCTTCCTCCCCCAGCGCGTCCGTCCAGAAGCGGTACCGGCTCACCACATTCAGCGCGTTCGCATCGGTGTTCCCCGTGCGCACGTTCATCTCCACCCGGTACATGCCCTTGGGAAGATCTGCGGGCAGCGTCCAGGTCAGCACCTCTTTGCCAGTCCGGATTACGTGCGGCGGCGATGTTTCTCCCGCAGCCGCATGCAGACGGACCGCCTTCGCCCCGGCCAGAACCGCCACGGGTTCCCCTGCCCACACGCGTGCCATCAGCACCGCCAACGAAGCCATCATCCACCGCTTAACCATGACGCATCTCCACCAGGAACAAGCACTGCACAAGGACGGAAGCCGCCGTCTACTGTTCCCTCGCGACCCGCTAACCGCAAGCGCAGCACAAAGCACCACGACCGGCGCAGAGCCGTTGCGGTCGACATCCTCCGTTCTCGGCAGAGCTACTTCTTGGCGGACAAGCCTTGCTTCGCCCTGACGAAGGAGAACTTGGGCTTCTTCATCCGGGCCGGCTTGCCACCGATTTCCAGAATCGGGTAGGCGAAAAAGTTGATTGGCCCGAGAGCGGGGCCGGGCTCGAACACGAGATCCCGACCACGACTGAACTCCACCCGGTTGGCTGGATGGTGCCCGAAGTAGTAGGTCGCCAGAGCCGTGTACTTGTCGCCTTCGCTGATATCGACCGGCCACCATCTGCCATCGGTGTAGAACTCCGCCCAGCAATGGTATCCATCCACCCCGCCCTCGTTTCTCGACGACGGAATGCCCGCACCGATGGCGAAACGCGCCGGGATACCGATGGCCCGTGCCAGAGCGATGAAGTAGGAGTGGAAGTCCGTGCAGTTGCCAGTGCGCACGTCGCACGCATACACGGCATCGCCCTTGCCCCAACCGATACCGGCCTTGGCGTAGCGCATGCGCTCGATCACATGGTCGTACAGAGCCCGCGCTCGCATCAGGTCATTCTTCTTGCCCTTGACGACCTCCTCGGCGATGCCCCGGAAGGTGTCGTTCACCGGCACCATATTCTCCGGTTCAAGGTATTCGCCGACCTCGAGTGCCGGCGCAGTGTAGGCACCCGTTTCCAGGCGCTGCACGTGGAAGCGGATCTCAATGTCCTTGCCACTGTCTGCCGGCGTGAACTCCAGAAGGAATGCCTTGTTCCCGAACTTGGCCTCACGCACGGTGCGTCGCGTGCCCGGAGCGTTGACGGAAAGGAGCTTGACGGTCTGGAACTGGTTGGTCGGCGGCACGGGAATCCATGCGCGAGCTTTGGCCTTCATCTCGGGCAGTGTCGCCCGGTACAGGAACTCGAACTCGTCACGTTCCCTGACGACCCCGAGCAAGGCCTGGGACGCACCCTCCACATCGGCCTTGAACCAGGTCTTGTCGGCCTTCTGTTCCCACACGTACAAGGGTTGCCCGTTGATCTTGTGGACGGTCGTCTCGGTGACCTTCATGTCGCCAGGGTCGCCGGCGAGGAAGAAGTCCACATCATAGACATTCCCGTTCGCGGTCGCCAGATCCACACAGGCGAAGTGACGGCGCGGCCCCAGATTGGCCAGATACTCGGTGTGAACCCGGACCAGCTTGAGCCGGAGCTTCTCCTCGCCAAACGCGAGGTCGAAGTACCCCTTGCCCAAGCGGGTCCGGTCTTCAATGTGCTTCTCAATGCCGTCCTGAATGTCTGCCGTCACCACGTTGGGGACAACGCTGGGGGCAGGAGAAGGAGGTGGTTCCGCAATCTTCGGCTTCGAATCGCAACCCGCTAGCACAACACAGAGACTCAGAGTAGCCGGTAGCGCTTTCTGCCAGTTCACGGTAGACCTCTCTCAGTTCACACGCAGGACGCCACAGAGAACATCGAACCTATTTGGGATGCTCGCCCTTCGCGTGACCATGGCCAGCGTGATCATCCTTCTTCTCTTCTTCCTCGCCCTTCTCGGCTTCCTTCTTCTCGTTCGCGATCTTCTCGTTTTCCATCATCTCTGCCTGATTCTCTGCCTCGATGGGCGGGTCCACTTCCTTCTTGCATCCCACCAGACTCAGCGAGATGAGCCCCGCGAACAGCATCAACACGACGATCCTACTTGCCTTCTTCATCGTTCCGTTCTCCTTTTGAGCTTGGGAACCTAGGTCGACAGTGGCACGCCTTGGACGCTTTTGGGTTACGCGTACCACACTACGGGACGGGGGGAATCACTCTCTCTCGAGGACTTGGGTGTACCACTGGTACATCCACGCACCGGGACCATACGTGTCTAAGTTGCCCATTGCCAACCACCAGATTGCGGAGCGGCAAGCACGCCCAAGTCCCACCACGGCGTGGAACCCCGGCATGACACTCCCCGCATCATGCCGGAGACTGGGCCATCAAGCCAGCATTGTCGGTGGCAAGAGGTCGGCTTGGCCACCCGCAAGAATAGATACTGCTAAATAATAGTGCCTATGTTTGAATACCTGCCCTCCTCGCTATATATATACTCATATATGTTAGCGCCTTCGAGATTCATCTGATGCTTGCAATTTGCCATACCCACTACTCCCTGCAAACTGGAATCGGCTCGCCCAGACAGTGGTTGGAAGCGGCCGCCAAGCATGGCTATACGGCGCTTGCGGTCGCGGATGTGAACGGGCTCTACGGCGCGGTTGAGTTCGCCCAAGCAGCGGTTGCAGTCGGCGTACGGCCGATCATCGGCGCCACTCTCCTGCTGGACTGGGATTCCTCCTGCATCGTGCTTGCCCCAAACGACATCGCATACCGGCAACTATGCAGGCTGTTGACTGCGCGCCATATGCACAGTTCGTTCGATTTGGAGAAGGCAGCGGCCGGGAAAATCGACGAACTGGTCTTCCTGTCTCGGTACGGCAGCGTGCTGCACGCTCTCGCCCGGCTTGTGCCTGCAGAGAACCTCTTTGCGCTGGCACCCGCCAACAGCAACCTGGCCCAGCCCTTGCTCTGGGACCATCTTCCCCATGGTTGCCGACGCGCATTCATACCCGACGCGTGGTTTTTGAACGAGCGCGAGCGCATCCCCTTCGCCTACTTGCGCGAACTTCGCACTCGCGGCAAGGGCGATGATTGCCTGCTGGCAACACACGCCGGCGCAGTTCTGCCCGATGCCAACGAATGGAGGCGCCAGTTCTCCGATCAAACCACAACTCAGGAACTCATCGAGCGCTGCCATTTCCGCTTTCCCTTCGGCACGCTCCGCCTGCCCCGTATCGCCCTCCCCCGCGATGTCACCGCCGCCGAGCACCTTGGGTTCCTCTGCCGTCTGGGCATCCAGCAACGCTATTCAAAAACGCAGCGTCTCCAGGCCGAGGAACGCCTGCAGCGAGAGCTTCAGATCATCATCCACAATGGCTATGCGGACTACTTCCTCTACGTCAATGAAATCATCGAGTTTGCCCGCAAGCAACACATCCCCACCGGAGTCCGGGGATCGGCGGCGTCCAGCATCGTCAGCTATGTGCTAGGATTCACCGAATGCTGCCCCATCGAGTACGATCTCTACTTCGAGCGCTTCATGAACCCCGGCCGGCGGGACTGTCCCGATATCGATATCGATATCGCCGACCATCGGCGAGACGAGATTATCCGCTTCTGCTACGACCGCTGGGGGGAGAAGCACGTGGCCATGGCTTCCACCATCCAGTTCTACCGCACCCGAGGCGCCCTGCGCGACGCCGGGCGTGTCCTGCGCCTGCCGACGGACAAGATCAGCGCTCTGATCGAGGCTTCGGATGGAGATCGCCAGTGCCCCGACCTCTACCGTGTCGCCGCCCATCTCGTGGGCCGTCCCCGCCATCTGGGCGTGCACTGCGGCGGACTCTTCATCACCCCTGAACCCATTACCGACGCCGTGCCTCTGGCCATGGCCACCAAGGGCGTCCGCATCACCCACTTTGAGAAGGATCAGGCGGAAGCCGTGGGGTTGGTCAAAATGGACCTTCTCGGCAACTCCGCCCTCTCCATGATCGACGAGGCCAAACACTGGCTGCAAACGGGCGGTCGCGAGCTCTCCGAACCTGGTCCCGCGCTGGATTTCAAGGTTAATCGGCTGTTTGCCCAAGGCGACACGCTCGGCGTCTACCAATGCGAGTCTCCCGGCATGCGCCAACTCTGCAAGGCCATCGCTCCACGCACGCCTCGGGAAGTAGCCATGACGCTCAGCCTCATCCGCCCCGGACCCGCCGCCGCCGGCATGAAGGATGCCTTTGTGGCTCGCCGTCGCGGCCTGGAATCAGTCGATTACATCCATCCTCGCATGGCTGACTTCCTTGGCGACACCTATGGCGTCATGCTCTATCAGGAGGACGTGATGAAAGTCGCCGTCAACCTGGCGGGCTACACGCTGGCCGACGCGGATGTGCTCCGCCGCGCCGTCTCCAAGGCCCGCAGTTCTCAGACCTTCGCCGACGAACACCATCGCTTTGTCTTCCAGAAAGCGCAGGCCGCCGGCATCCCCCACGAAACGGCCGACGAGATCTGGGATGCGGTCTCCCGCTTCGCCGCCTATTCCTACTGCAAGGCCCACGCCACCGTCTATGCCCGGCTCGCCTGGCTGATGGCCCGGCTCAAGGTGCACCATCCCCGCGAGTTCTATGCGGCCTGCCTCAATCGCCACAAATCCATGTACCCGGCCCGGGTCTTTGTCTGGGATGCCCTGCGCCACGGGATTCCCGTCCATGCGCCGGACATTCTACTTTCGCAAGCCAATTGGACCCCGGTCCTGCACGGCGTACGCGCCGGGCTCGATCTCATTCGCGGCATCAGCGAAGCCACCAGAAAGCGCCTGCTTCAGGAACGGACGCAGCAACCATTCCACGACCTCGCCGATTTGATCCGGCGCATTCGCTTCCGCAAGGGCGAAGCCGAACGCCTGATCCTCGTGGGGGCCTGCCGCACCTGGGGCACCCGCCCGGACCTGCTGAGCGAACTCCGCGAACTGAGCCAGTCCGGTCGCCAGCTTTCCCTGCTACCCATAAACATCCGCCATCTCATGCCCCTGCTCACTGCCCAACTTACCCTCACTGGCATTCCCTTCTGCATGCACCCCGCCGAGCTTGTCCACAAACAGGAATTCTGCCTCGCCGGCGACATGGGCCGCCATCTCGACGGCACCGTCACCATGACCGGCATTCTCGACGCCGTGAAATTCCTCCAAACCCAGCCGAAGGAGGGGGACACCGCCAAAGAAATGAGCTTCGTCACCCTCGAAGACGCCAGCGGCATATTCGACGCCATCCTCTTCCCTGAATGCCACGCCCGCTTCGGCAGCATCTTCCAACACATCGGGCCATTTCAGCTCTCCGGCCGCATCATCAGACAATGGGACACCCTCTCTCTCCAACTCACCGACGCCTTTCCCCTCCCCCTCCCCGCCTGAGCCGTCGCCTCATCGCAGAGCGGGCCTGGAAAGCACGAACTGCCGCAACCGGCAAGGCTGCGCCATTCTACGGCGCGTGCAGGAAAACAGTTCGCACGGAACCCGAGGAATCCCGTCCACTATGTGCATTGCCCACGTACCACTTCACGAGGCCACGCCATTCGCCACGGGTCTTCGTCCGTTCAGCCGGATCGTACACCAGAACCTCGGTCTCGGCACCACTCCCCCGAATTCCTGCGATGACCGTGATGTGCCGTGAGCCATTCGTCCACAGCGGGCCGTACACCCTCAGCCATCGCGTGAGGGTCGCGATTGAAGGTGACATCGGGGGGATGGCCTTCAAACCAAGATCCTTGGCAAAGCTCAGGATCTTCGAGTTCGTGATCCCCGTGTCCTTCCGATACAGCTTCTGCCACTTCTCAATCTGCGAGGGATCGGGATGCGCGGCCTCGCTCATCATCTTGGTCTGCCGACGCCACTCGATTAGCATCATGCCACTTGCATACCAGCAAGACATCTTCTTGTCCTGCGGGATGAGCTTCATCTTCGGTACCACGTACGCCATAGCCGCGATCTCCCTGGTTTGGGTAACGCCTGAGGCCGAACCACCACGACCAAAAACGGGTGGCAGGAATGGGCGAAGCAAGCCGACGACCTCCACCTATGAAGGTACCCCTCTTCCCGGCATGCGGCAAGAAGAAAGAGGCGAGGGCAGCACGATCCGGTGCCGAACAGGGCAACGGCTGGCGAAGAGGAGCCGATTCAGCCGGGCACCACGGCCCCGTGCTTCCGGAGCAAGCCATGGATCTCTGCCAGCGGGACCTTGAGCGGAGTTGTCTTGCGCAGGGCGGCGAGGGCAGCGGCCGCACCGGCGGCCTGTCCCATCGCCATGCAGGGCGCCTGCACTCGGAGGCCAGAATTGGCGAGGCGGTCACTGCTGACGCAGCGGCCAGCAACCAGGAGATTGCGGCTCCCCTTCGGCACCAGAGACCGTAGCGGCACGGTTGGCACGACGCCTTCGGCAAGCGGCTTCGGTCTGACCCCGCTCCGAGTGTGCAAGTCCACGGGATAGAAAGCGTAACAGATGGCGTCCTCGAAGCGCCGACCAGCTACGTAATCCTCGTGAGTAATCATCGTCTCCCCTACAATGCGGTAACTCTCGCGATAGGCGGCTTCGGGCTGCATGTGCACAAGCCGTGTCGCGTCCTTGCCAGCAGTCAGCTTGCCGCGAAGTCGCTTGAGGATCTCCCGACGACCCGCGAGATTCGCCTGCGTACGCGTGGTGGAGGCAGAGGAATCTGCCCCGTGGACATAGACCGCCTGCGGCTGTTCCCGACCGGGACGGAAGGGCGCGTCAAAGCGGAACAGCATGGAGCCAGGCTGGGTCTCCTCCCCGCGAAGTCGGGGCAGGCCGAGCATGCCGACCAGATCCGCACCCCCCGTGCAATCCACCAGTTGCTTGCAGATCACCCGCCGCCGGATGCCAGGTCCCACGCACTCGATCAGCCACCCCGCGGCCGTCTTCGCAGCGGATAGCGGGAATTCGTAGTAGGCAATGTCCACCCCAGCCTGGAGGCATTTCTCTTCCGCCAGAATGGCATACAGATACTGGTTGATGTGTACCTGGTGCTGCCAATGCCGGCCTGGCGGGACTGCGAAGTCAGGCAGTCGCCCACCGTCCATCGCGACGGTCTCGCGAACCAGTTCCCAACCGATGCCGGCAATGATCTGTTTCCCCCATGCATGGAAGAGCCCGGGAAAGGAGACTCCCCCCATTGTCATGGTTCCCCCAAGCTGCCCGCTCCGCTCCACCAGCACGGTTCGGGCCCCCGCACGGGCGGCCTGAATCGCCGCCATGGTCCCGGCAGTGCCACCGCCAACCACCAACACGTCTGCTTCGGTCGTCACGTCTGGCACGGTCGTCGCCGTGGCGCTTGCCGCGTCGGCCTCCTGGGTCACCCCCGGTGCCGCCGCCAGAACCGCCCCGGTTGCCGTGCCTTGAAGGAACTCCCGTCGTTCCATGTGCCTGAATCCTGTTTCCGTTGGGAACGAGCGCCAGCCAGCCTATTCCTGGGCTTCGACCGGGATCTTCTTGGCAACGAGATAGTCACCGCGGACGGCATACAGGTTGCCAAGGGCGGCGGCGTAGGCGATGCGAGCCCTCACCTCTTCGCGCTCGGCCTGGGCCAGTGACTGCTGGGCATCGAGCACATCAAGGCTGGTGCTACGTCCCAGCTTGAAGCTCTTTCCCTCGGCCGTAAGCAGCTCGTCGGCCAGCTCACGGGACTGCCGGGCGGTGTCGATTTTCCGCGCGGAAGTCGTGAGGGTGTCAAATGCATCGGCCACTTCGCGGGTGGCCAGCTCCAGCACGTCGCGCTGACGCACAACCGCCCGGAACTGCAGGGCCTTGGCCGTGCCATGCCTGCCTTTGGCAATCCGGTTGCCAAGGGGGAACTCGGCCCGGATGCCCACCTCCCACGTCGTCCCCTCTACAGAGGCGAAGTCACCGAGCGCGCTGCCGAATTGGTCGTCGTCGCCGCTCACCCCCACGCCACCGTAGACCCGCAAAGACGGGAGCAGCTGGTTCTTGGCGAAGTCGGCCTCTTCGCCGGCATTCGCGAGGGCCAATTCCGCCTGACGGCAATCCGGGCGCTGTTCCCGAGCCACAGCCAGCGATTGCTCCAAGGTGAGCGTCTGGTTCACCGCCGGGGGTGCATCCGTCAGCTCCAGGGGTTGGGCAAGCGTATCGCCCCGGATCACGCCCAACAGACGCAGCAACCGGTTCCGGATGCGCGCCACATCGTTCTTGGCATTCAGGATCGATACCTCCTGGGACGCAGCACTGGACCGGGAACGGGTGATCTCGATGGGGGCCGCTTCACCCACGCGGACCTGGGCCTGGGCCACCTCCACCAGGCGCCGTGCCCGAGCCAGTTGCTTCTGGCGTACTTGCAGGTCGGCTTCGGCATAGTAGAGCTGCCAGTAGGCGTATTCCACTTGGTACAGGTTCCAGATCAGGGAGTCGCGCACGCCCTCCTCTGAGCTTCGCCAGTCATTTGTCGCCACCCGAATCGCCTTGCCGTTGATCTTGGCACCGAAATCGCGCAGGAGATCCTGAGTCACCACCACCGCACCGGCAGCGTCGTGGAGCGGATCAAGACTGCCGGGGGCAGCCATATGGTCGTCGGTGTAGGTCCACGCGGTCGACACATCGATCTCGGTACCGGTCGCAAAGCGCTTGGTGGCACCCGCCCCCAGCCGCCCTTCGGCCGAGCGGACCGCGCTTTCGTCCTGCTCCACCCAGCCGGCTTCCCCGTATACGGTCGGGTCGAAAGCACCTTCGGCAGTGGTGATCCGGTGCCGGTCAGCCTGCGCCTGCAACTGGGCAGCCTGAATCGACTTGTTGTGGGCGGCGGCGATGCGCAAGGCCTCGCTCAGCGACAGCTTGGCGGGCAGGGCAGCCGGCTTCTCGGCCGCCGCCACAGTACCAGCTACGCCCAAGACCAGAAATGCGGACGCCCGCAAAATGCTCGTGTGCCAGTTCATAGTCGAGTCTCTCGTTTTCTAGCGAACGCGAATATACCCGCGAGCGGTCGTACCGGTGATCACCCGCTCCGGCATCGGTTCGACCGGGACCAGTTTCACCCAAACCCGGTCCGGCTGGCCGAACTGAGTCGTGGCTCCACCAGAGCCATCCAGCGTCTGCGTGTGCATGCCCATCTGCGTCACCTTGGCCTTCACCACGTCGTTCGAGTTGGCCGGCACATTCATGTTGGCCACTTGGCCCACCGAGACCAGTTGGGCGTCTTCCTCGTCCACGAACACATCGATCCAGCGAGGTTTGGAGGACTCGTTGACCATGATGATGGGGACCCCCTTCTTGCACAGTTCGCCCACTTCGTCGAACACCCGGGTCACGATCCCGTCCACCGGGCTGATCACGGTGAGATCCACCAAAGCAGCTTCGCGTCCAGTCACCGTGGCCTTCGCCTTCTCCATCTCCGCCTTGGCCACCGCCACCTGTTGGATGACAATCGACACCTCCTCCTTGCGGGCTTCCGCCTGCCCCAGCCGGGCCTCTGCTTCCTGGATCTCCGCGTCGCGGATCGCCAGAGTCTTCTCCAGCTTGGTCAGTTCCACTTCGCTCAGCCGCACGAGGCTCAGCTTCGCCTCTTCGGATTCGAGACCCCTCTTCGCCGCGCGGACCTCGGTCTCACGGGGACCTGCCTCCATTTTCGCCAGCGTGAGCTCCGCGTCTTGCAGAGCAAGCTGCTGCGTCTTCAGGCGGGTCTTCCGGACTTCCAGAGTGTAGGTGGAGTCGATCCCCTCGTCCACCAGTTCCTGGCTCTGCCGCACTTCCAACTCGTAGAGGGCCAGCGTCTCTTTGGCCGAGGCGACACGGACCTTGGCTGACTCCACGTCCTGGGTACGGAAGCCCTCTTTCAGCAGGTCGAATTCGGCCGTCCGCTGCGCAAGAAGAGTCTCCGCCTGGCGGACCCGCTGAGGCAGGCGCTTGCGTGACGCCCCGAGCTCCGCCGCCAGGCTGGCGCGCTCGGCTTTGGTCACTGCCAACTGGGCGCGAGCCATGGCGATGTCCGCCGCGACCTGGATCTGGGTCAAGCGCTCGCGGGCTTGGGCCTGCCGGAAGGCACTCTCACGGATGCTCAGCTCAGCCTGGGCTCCCTGCAACGAGGATTGCAGCTGGGTGTCGTCCAACCGGGCCAGAATGTCGCCCTTCTTCACCACGTCCTCTTCACTGACAAAGACCTCCCGCAGCCGCGCATCCACGCGGGGGGAAAGCTCGATCACGGCTGCCCGGACTCGGGCCGACAAGGCCGGGACGTGGCAGATGTTGTACCAGATGATCCAGACCACGGCACCCACGGCCAGGAACGAGGCAAGCACCCCGAGAATCATGAACCGTCGCTTCCAGGACACGCGCACGGGGGCCTTGCCCTCGGGCGTGCGGGAATCACGCCGCAGTTGGTAGCTACTGCCGGCTTTGTCATTTTCTTCGGACATAGGGGACACTCCTCGGAGAGTTACGGGACGATCAGGTCTCGGTCTCGACCAGACGCTGGCTATGCTCGTCCAACTCGTACACGCACGGGATCTCGAAACGGTTCCCGTCAGCGTCGGTGATCAGGAAACGACCTCGGGGGAGGACACGGATATGGCGCTGGCGGTCCACCACTTCGAACTTGGCATAGCCACGATCAGTGACCACCTCCCACATGGAAACGCCCATCACTTCGGCGATGTTGTCGATCTTGGTGATCATCGCCCGGTAGTAGGTCCTGCCCATTGCCTCATCCAGAGCGCGCAGGCTGTCCGGGTCCAATTGGCTGGCATTGCGGACGAGAAGCTTCTCCTCGTCCTTCTCGCCGATGAAACTGACAAAGTCCCCCCGGGCGGACAGGGGGAAGGCATGGCGTGGGGCCACGTCGGTGTATTCCTCGCCCCGCGCCGCCACATGGAGGAGATGGAGCTCGTCGCGCCAGACTCGGACCTCGCCAGGATCCACGGCCCAGCCCACTTCGCCGAAACCGGCGCCAGGCAATTCAGGATTGGCAACTTCCACAGTCATCGGCTCGTCTCCTACCACGCCTTGGTCTTCGAGATCTCGTCCTGCATGTTGCAGAGCTTCGCAAAGAGCCCATCCTGGGCGAGGAGTTCGTCGTGCGTCCCCACCTCCGCCAACTTGGACTTCTCCAGGACGACCAAGCGATTTGCCTTGCGCAGGGTGGAAAGCCGGTGCGCGATGGCAAAGGTGGTCCGCCCTTCGGTCAGGCGCTCAAGGGCGATCTGGATCTTGCTCTCGGTCTCGGTATCCACCGAGGCGGTCGCCTCGTCGAGAATCAGGATTTTGGGATCGCGGAGCACGGCCCGGGCGATGGAGAGCCGCTGGCGCTCGCCGCCGGAGAGGGTCTGGCCACGCTCGCCGATCATCGTGTCGTAACCGTCCGGGAGATTCATGACGAACTCGTGCGCATTGGCCGCCTGGGTCGCCGCCATGATCTCCTCCGCCGTCGCGTCGGGGTTGGCGTAGGCGACGTTCTCCCAGACCGTGCCTCGGAAGAGATAGGGTTCCTGCAACACCACACCGATCTGCTGGCGGAACCACTGCAGGTCGAACTCGTTGACGTCGTGGCCATCGATGTAGATGCCGCCCTCTTCGACCTCGTAGAACCGCGCGATCAGATGCACCAGCGTGCTCTTGCCAGCCCCACTCGGCCCCACCAAGCCAATCATCTCGCCTGGCTCTACCTTGAACGACACGTCATCCAGCGCATACTTGCCAGGCGCGTAGGAGAAACGGATGTTGCGGAACTCCACCTCGCCCCGCATGTGTTCCAGCTTCAGCCCTTCCCGCATGATCGGTTCGGGGTCCGCGTCGAGAATCTCGAACACCCGCTCGGCGGAGGTCAACGACCGCTGGAGCCAGTGGTTCATGCGCCCGAAGCGCTGCACCGGCATGTAGAACCGCCAGAGGTAGCTGGTGAACGCCACCAGCGTTCCCACCGTGGCCATGTCCTTCATGACCATGTAGCCGCCCACGCTGAAGATGAGGATCGAGCCCAATGTGGTCTGCAACCCCAGGAAGGGGAAGAAGACCGACGACAGCTTGGCGGCCCGCATCTCCTCGCCGAACAACGTCTCGCTCCGGTTCTTGAACTTCTTGGTCTCCCGGTGTTCCTGGGCGAATGCCTTGACCACCCGGATCCCGGGAATCGTGTCCGCCAGAATCGCGGTCAGACCGGATGACCGGCGCCAGATGCGGTGGAACAGCAGGTGAATGCGATGGCCAAAGACCATGGTGCTAATCACAATCACCGGGGTCGGGGCCAAGGCCAGCAGGAACAGCCGCCAGTTCATCATGAGCAGGATGCCGGCGATCAGCACCATGGTGGCGATGTTGACAATGATCTCCTGGACACCCTCGGCCACGAAGAACTGTAGCCGCCCCAGATCGCTGGTCACGCGGGACATGATCCGTCCGGTCTCGCGCTGGGCATAGAACCGCAAGCGCATCATCTGCAACCGCTCGTACAGCTCCGTCCGCATGTCCAGAAGGACCTTCTGGCCGACCCACTGCATCACGTAACCTCGGAAAACGGAGACCACGGCGGCCAAGACGTTCACCCCAGCCAGCAGGATGACCACCTTCGGGAGCAACGGCATGTTCTTGGCCGCGATCACTCTGTCGATCAGCACCTTGGTCAAGTATGGCGGCGCAAGTTGCAGCCCCGTGATCAGCAGAGTCAACGCCAACCCCAGCGCGGCAACCCACCGGTAGGGGTAGAGGTGGCTGAGTAAACGCAACAGGATCTGCCGACGATCCATGCAGTGCGTGCAGACCTCGCTCCAGCGGCTCAGGGCCCGGCCGCAGCGTGAACAGCGGTTCTGCGGGCGCTGGGTCACGGGCGGAGGCACATCGTCGAAGCTCTTGCCTTCCTCAAACCCCTTCACCACTTCCTTGACGTAGTAGCAGAGGTCGGACGCCTCGTGCTGGCTGCCGAGTCCAAAGCGCGCCACTTCGTGCGCGCAGTCGGTGCAGGTTAGGATCAGCGCCGCCGAGCCGATGTAGGTCCGCACCTTTGCGTCCTTGATCGCCGTCAGCGGCGTCTCGAAGGGAACGGTGCATCCCGTCTCGTCGTGGTGGGACTCCAGCACCAAGTAGCGCTCGCTGGTGAGCACGTTCCAGCGCTCGCCGAAGCTGCCATCCGGCAAGATGTCCGCAAAGAAGAAGCCAGCCAGGCTCTCCCCCTCATCAAGAATGTCATCCACCCACTCGCGCACGTCGTCCGGCATCTCCGCCAGACGGGTGACAAGCCACTGCTCAAGATCTTGGTTTGGGGATACTTCAGCCAATTCGCTTCACCTGGTGGGCTGGGGCGGCCTCGGCATGCCAGAGTGGTCGTGCTTCCAGCATGATGCCCGTCGATGCGCTAGGCAGTCGGCGGGCATGGAGGTCAACCAGATTGTCCACTGTGCCACGCAGTCGCAGGGCGATCTGCCACCGCTTGACCCCCCAAACTACTCCAGAAGCAGAGGAAAATAAAACGCTCGTTTCATAAAAACCTTTGATACGGAGCGAGGAAAACCGCGCAACCCATTGTTGGGACAATGGATGCAGGCTCAGGAAAAGAGTTCGTGAAGCTGGCGAATTGCTGACTCGGTGAGTCTGCGGCCTGCATCCGGGGCATGGCGCATGGACAAGGTGGGAGTCGCCCCGTAGGCCCCGCAGCAGTCACACCCCCGCAAGGCTTGGTCGGTCGTACTCTTGTAGCCAGCCATTCCGTTGGGGGACGCGGTCAGTTCCGCGACCATCGTCTGGGTGGCTGGTGAGTAGCGCTTGGTCTGGAGCCCCCATTCGGTAAAAATCTCTCCCGGCAACCCGACCAGCCCGGTCTCGCCGATGCGCAGGCACCGTACGCACAGGTTGTCGGTCTGCCCATCGTGGGGCCAGGCTTCGGCCCGTCGGACCAGATGGGTCTCGAAGTAGGTCGCCTTGTCCCCTTTGGCCTTGAGCGACGCCACGTAGGCCATGAACTCCGGAGTGCGCGTGAAGAAGGGGATCGCCAGCTCTTCCATGCTCGCCGCCAGGGTCAGTTCCGCCATGGGATCGCTGCCCTCGATGGCCAGGAGTGCTGCTCCTGCGATCGCCCGGCCCACCTGTTCCGCCTTCTGCGGTCCCCCATTTGGGCGGAAGGTCGGCAGGTAACTGTTCTGGTTGATGTCGCCGGCCGTGCCTTGCAGGAAGACAACCGGCAGCCCCACGCCATAGACAGCCTGCAGACAACGCCGCATCTCCCCTGGCCAGTCCGCCGACACGAAGTCGGCGCGCCCGCCGCCGATGATGTCCGGATGGCAGGCGAAATTCACGACCACCGCCCTCACCTTCTGGTCCGGACCATACACGGCAAGCGTCTGCACCGAAGGGTCCACCGGGCCCGCCGGGCCAGCGACCAGTTCGGGATTGGCGCGTCCGAAGACCTCGCTGCCATCCTTCATGCGGTTCAGGCGGTTGAAGGAAAAGCCCTTGGCCTGGCTCTGCCCCGCGTGGATCGTGGCCGGGGCGAGCGCCGCTACCGCCTCGCGCAGCGCCTGGGCAATCCGCTCGGGCAGTTCGTCCAGGAAGTCCTGTCGCC
>JABGQJ010000559.1 GCA_018648945.1 Victivallales bacterium | reverse complement strand
CACACCCCTCCTGAAACAACTGAGATGCGGCAGCCACGTTACTCATCTGTTTTCTCCATACAACAACACCGATGTCCAGCCGAAGGCCTCGTGGTCCAGGACGGCGCGATTGAGCGTGCGAAGGACCTTGCCGATCTGCTCGCTGTCCGGGTAGCGTCGATTGGCCAGTTCGTACATGTGCACGTGGGCCTCATAGACGCGATTGCGGATGTAGTAGCCGCTGCGGGCGACGGGTTCCTGCTTGAGCAGATGGGGCGCATAGGCCTCGTAGGTCAGCCGGAGATTCTCACCGTACGGCCCGGTGTAGTCATAGAGATCGATGCCGTTCTGATGGGCCATCTCGGCAGTCTGGGTGAGCATCTTCTGATGAAAGAAGGCGTAGGGCATGCCGCAGCCGCGCCCCTTGCGCACGGTGACGACCCGGTAGCGGTCGTAGATCTCGCCGGTGGCGGGGGAGGCAGCCCCCTTGGTCAGGGTGAGATCGCCGTGCCAGAGCTGATCCGCATTCCGCTTCGCAGAGGTCAGGATCGCGCCATTGTGCATCTCCTTCCAGTCGCGGGGGTTCTCCGGACTGTCCAGAGCATAGTCGATCATCGCCTGATCGCGGAGCGCAAAGCCGATGGCAGCCAACCCCATGTTGTGCCCGCTCAGGTGGTTGTTGAAGTCCTGCTTGCCGTAGTAGTCGTTCTCGGTCCACGCCTCGTGTCCATCCCGAATGAGGACTGCAAGGAAGCGCAGCCAGCGTTCGGTTGTCCCCCGCTCGCGCGGGGTCAGGTGTTCCCACACCAACGAGTAGGCGTGGGCCGCATCCATGGCCAGCAGGCCAACATTCAGCCCCAGCCCGGCAATCGTGCCCCCATGGGACTGGCCAGCGTAGGCTTCCCGACTCAGCCGACTGCCCGGAACGGGGCTGTGTTGTGCCCAAGCCATGAACAGCTCCCGTGCCTTGGCGGCATACCGCTCCTCCCCCGCCACATGGTGCGCCAGACAGAGATCCCGGACCCTCCCCATCGTCTCGATCCCCGCGAAGCGCAGTTTGACCGAGTCAGCCCCGTCGTACACCTCCGTCGCGGCTGTCATCGCCTCCTCGGCAGCCGCCAGCACCTTCTGCCAGGCCGATGCAAAGGGCTCTTCCTGGGTGGCAGCATTCCGGCGCAGGCGCGCCAGCTCCTCCGAGCCGACCAGAACGCGCGGCGCCCGTGCCGTAGGGCGCTCGACCTTCTGCGTCTTCTCGACGACACTCCGGGCAGAGCGTTCCTCGGGCGGCATGTGCGCACATCCCCCAGCAAGCAGGACGATGGCAAGACACACAGCCTGAGCGAACAGCCAGTTCCTGCGCACATTGCGCTCCATGGTGGGGACCCCAGTACCGTGTATCAACACCTAGCGTACTAGAATAGGGCTCCTGCCGCAGGCCGTCCAAACCGGCAGGCGGAATGGAGACGATCTTGCGAGCCACGCACCGGACACTCGCTCCGGAACGTGGCAGACATCTGAGGCTGTCTGTGAACTTCCTCTAGCGGATTTCGGGTGTGATCCCGCACAGGGCGACCGTCGACCGGGCGGGGGGGGGGAAGCAGACTGGCTGAGATCAGATCGCAATCCGCCGGTAGATCCTCCCGATCTTGCAGATCGACGAGACCGCACTATCCTCTCGCCATGGCACATTGGTTGATGGGATGACCACTCCGAAGCAGCTAGGGACGAGTGCAATGAAGCGACCGCGAAGCCGCACCGTCCTCTTCACCCTGACCGAGCTCTTGGTTGTCGTCGCGACCCTCGCGATCCTGGCCGCCATATTGCTCCCCGCTCTACAGCCCGTCCGCGCACTAGCACGGCAGGTGGGCTGCACCAGCAACCTCAAACAGCTAGGCCACGGCGTCGCCATGTATGTGAATGACAGCGATGGCCGGACCTGGCCGAGCATCTGCAACGGCGGCCGCTGCTACGTCTACCTGCTCTACCCCTACGGCGAATCCTGGGCCGTCTACAAGTGTCCGGCCAGTTCCAGTTCGCCGATCGCCGCGGATCCGGCAGGAGCAACTACGAGCGGGATCATGCCAGGGCGCGACTACGGCATGAACAATCGCCTGGGGGACAGAAGCATGGCCTCCCTTCCCACCCCAAGCGAAATCGGTGGCCTGACCGACGTCCAAGGCGGCAACTGGAGTGGATCCGTAGGCAACCACTCTTGGGGTTGGCGCTACCCCTATGCGCGACACTACGGCATGGGCGGCATGGCGACCATGCACTACCTGGACGGCCATGTGGAGGAACACAGGCGTGCCTACTTCCAGGGCAACACCGATGAGTGGTACTACTGGCAATCCCCCGGAGCGTCTCGCAGGCCGGATTGCCTGCAGCAGGAGCAACCGCATCTAGATTGAGGGCCTTGAGTTCATCGGGAGGGCTTCTGTATAGGCGCTCGGCGGGTGGTTGACTCACCCCAGCCAGCGGCTACACTTGCCGGTGAGCGGAAATCCCCAATGGTCGCCGCAGCGCGACCAATCAACCTCCAGAACTGGTGGAACGGCAGCATGCAACGGAACATCCTTACCGCGCTCTTGATCTTGGCCGCCGGATCCTGTCTGGCTGCCGAGCAGCTCGACCTTGTAGAGAATGGGGAGCCGGTCTATGCGGTCGTGGTGCCCGACGGGAAACCGCAGTTGGCAATGGAGGCCGCGCGCGTGTTCGTGCGGATCGTGCAGCGGGCATCGGATGCGAAACTGCCCATTCTGGAGGAGACTGCCGCCCCCGCCGGCCCCAAGGTGTTCATCGGCTTGACCCAAGCCGCCGAGAAAGCCGGACTGGGAATCGACAAGCTCAAGGGGCAGAGCTGCGTGCTCAAGGCCATCGACGGCAATCTGTTCCTGGCAGGCAACGATCTTGTCCGCCCGACCAAGACACCCCGCCCCTACTGGACCGTCCCCGCCAGCCGGCGGGCGGTCCAGATTTTCCTGCGCGAGTACCTGGGCGCCCGCTGGCTCTGGCCCAACCGCAAGGGACTCGGAACGCATGTCCCCAGGAATGAGACGCCCAACTTCCCCGCCGACCTGGACCTGCGCTGGGAACCGACCTTCCCGTGGATTGCCAACTCGTCCTTCCGCCAGGGCGAGGGCTACAATCTGAACACCCACTTCAAGGCGAGCATTCCCTTCGCCACCTACGGCGGACACTCCTACTACAGCGCCGTCCCCAAGGACACCTACGGCAAGACGAACCCGACGTATTTCGCCCTGATCAGCGGCACCCGCAACAGCTCCCAGAACCACCTCTGCATCAGCAATCAAGCGGTGCAGGAACTGCTCTACAAGGAAATGCTCAAGAAGCTGGACGAGGGCTTCGAGGCCGTCGAACTCGCCCAGACCGACGGCTACATCCCTTGCGAATGCGCCCCGTGCCAGGCCATCCATCCGGACGTTGGCGAGAAGCTCTGGATTGTCCACGACAAGCTCGCCAAGCGCCTCGCCAAGGAGCGCCCGGAGGCCAAGGTGATCATCATCGCCTACTCCATCACCGCCGAGCCGCCGCAGACCATCGAGCGCTTCGGCAAGAACGTCATCATCGAGCTGTGCAGCTACACCCCCACGAACATGGCGGCATGGCAGAAGAAGGCCGACGCCTTCATGGTCTACACCTACAACTGGGGCTACTACCACACCATCGGCTTCGGCCCGAAGACCACCCCGGAGATGGCCGCGCGCCAGATTCGCTTCTTCCGCGACAACAGCATCAAGGCCATCTACGTCTGTGGCAATGGCGAAAGCTGGGGGCTGGAAGGGCCGGTCTACTACATCTGGAACCGTCTGGTCGACGACCCCGACTGCGACTGGGAGGCGGAATTGGATGACTACTACCGCAGTGCCTTCGGCGACGCGTACGTACCCATGCGGGCCTTCTATGCCGCGCTCCACGACCGCCTCAAGCTCTACGGCGGGATCGGGCGTTGGGGCGACCAGTTGCCTGGTGCGAAGTCGGTTGGACTGGCCCGGAGACCCGAAGACCACTACACCTACTTCTTCCCGCCGACGCTGCTTAAGGCGCTGGGGGGCTACCTGGCCCGCGCCAAAGAACTTGAGCCCGAAGGGGTCGTCAGCAAACGCCTGGGCCTTGTGGAGCGCAACTTCCAGTGTGTGAGCGATGTTGCCACGGTCTTCCATCTCTACCGGGCCTACCAGCTCCGTCCCAACTGGAACAGCTTCGATGCCCTGGCCGATGCCATCAAACAGCGTGATGCCCGGGTCCGGTCGTTCTTCGAGGTGGGGGGGAAACTGGCAGAGATCGATGGCTTCCCCGCCATGTTTGCGCGGCAGGGAGTGAAGGGGGCCCTGGTTGGCGGACGGATGACGGGCACTCTCTCCTCGCCATTCTTCTGGGACGTGGATCTGTTGAGGGAGAAACGCGTCCTGCCCGGCGTGAGCACCCGCAAGCTCCGCATCACCCGCGCGACCGCGCCAATCAAGGCTGACGGACGACTTGATGAAGCCGTCTGGCAGACCACCCAGGCCGACAGTCTCGGCGAGATCGGCATGGGCAAGGTGACTGTGAAGACCCAAGTCCGCATGGTCTACGACGACAAGGACCTCTACCTCGGCATCGTCTGCGACGAGCCCTTGATCGACCGGCTTGCCTCCGACTGGTGGAAGAACCATGGCCGCGACGGCAAGGTCTACACGCAGGACTCACTCGAGATCTTCCTGGACCCGGTAGGTGATCTACGCCAATACTACCATCTCATCTGCAGCGCCATCCCCGACTCCAAGTACGACGCCGCCTTCGGTCTGCACCAGGATCCGATCCACCCCCTCTACAACAAGAGCGATCGCGACTGGAACGGCAAGTGGACCAGCAAGGGCATCATCGACACGCAGGCCAAGCGCTGGTCTGTGGAGGTCGTGATCCCCTTCGAGAGCCTGGGCGTATCGGCCCCGAGCAAGGGCAGCATCTGGAAGATGAATCTCGGGCGCGAGCGCTTCGTACAGAACGCGCACCGTGGTGATCCCGAGCTCTACATGTGGTCCCCCAATCTGGAAGAGCGCAGCTTCCATTCCCTTGCCGCCTTTGGTGACCTGGTGTTCGAATAAGACAGGACTCACCACGAAGGCACGAAGCGCACGAAGGAAAGAGAGGGAACAGGAAAAGGGGGGAGGTGGGGGGATCGGACGAATCAGTCAGATCGGACGAATCGAACCCAATCGCAAGAGCCCCGGCTCGCCACCCTTTCTGCCACTCCTTCGGCTCTGTTCAGGGCCTTCGGCATTCCATCATTCCACCCCTTCGGCTCT
>JABGQJ010000558.1 GCA_018648945.1 Victivallales bacterium | reverse complement strand
GCCCACGCTCCTATCCTCATCCCAGCCCCTGCATCGGTGCCTCCCCATTCCCTTCGCTTCCCGCCAAGCGGAGAACTACCGGATCAGGGCTGGTGCGCGAAGGTAGCACAGGCGTCCCGCATATGTCTTGCGTCCCCAAAGCGGCGAGGACGCCGCTTCTACCCTCGTTCCCTCCTTCCTCCCGACTCCCGACTCCCGACTCCTGACTCCTGACTCCTGACTCCTGAATTCTGAATTCTGTCCCTCTTCAGAGGTCGGTCATTGTGCGGAGGCAGATGCGGATGGCTTGTTGGCCGGGGGAGACGCGGGCGAATTCGGCGCGGCGGAGTCCGGGGACCCAGATGATGGTGTCGTCGGCTAGAAGGAGAGGGAAGGTGTCACGCTGGTCGCGGGGGGTGTGGGCGTCGGTGAAGAGGTCTTGGAGCTTCTTGGGGGTGTGGCTGCCGAAGGGAATGAGGCGGTCGCCAGGCTGGCGGGTGCGGATGGTGAGAATGGGGGGAAGCGAAGCGCGGGCGAAGGACTCGCCGGGGGTGGTGCCGGTGGGGTCGATGACGAGTTCGGCGTGGATCTCGGGGAGGGGAAGGATGGGGGTGTCGTGCCAATGCCAGTGGCGTTGGGGGAGGGTGGTGGTGGTGGCCTTCAGGCGCAGGCCGTCGGGATCTAGAATGAGGGTGGGGGCGCCGACGAGGGGGAGCTCGATTGGCTGGGCACGCTCACGCTGGAGTTCGTGGCGGAGACGGGCGATGTCCGCATGGGTGGGCGGGGTGTCGCGTTGGGTTTCGCGATGGAGCCAGAGACGGAGGACACGGGGGAGGAGGGCAGGGGGGAGTTGCTGCCAGTTTGCGAGGGACATGAGGGGATGCAGGGCGGCGCTGGCCTGGGCTTCCAGGTAGGTGGCGTCGTCCTGGAGAGCGGCCAGGGCGCGATGGAGGCCCGCATCGCCTTGGAAGATCTCGCGGAAGGCGGGGAGAAGTCGGTGGCGGATGGCGTTGCGACGGTGGACGGGATCGGCGTTGGTGTGGTCCTCGCGCCAGTCATCGATGCCGTGGGCGAGCAGATAGTGGCGGAGTTCGTCGCGGGAACAGAAGAGGACGGGCCGGACGAGGCGAATGCCGTGGATCTGGCGGCGGGGGCGAAGGCCGGTGAGGCCGGTGGCGTTGGCACCACGGGCAAGGCGGAGGAAGAGATCCTCGATGGCGTCGTCGGCATGGTGGCCGAGGGCTACGGCGTCGCGGGGGGTGCAGAGCTGGCCCCAGAGCTGGAGGCGGCAACGGCGGGCGGCGGCTTCGGTGCCTTCGCGGGGGCATTGGAGGTCGGGGATGGATAGGTGGTGCAGGGCGAAGGGGATGTCCCGTGTGGCGCAGAATTGGCGGCACCACGCGGCGTCGGCATCGGCATCGGGGCCCCGCAGGCCGTGGTGGATGTGATGGGCGACGAGGGGGAGGCCGAGCTGGCGGAGGAGGAGCAGGAGGGCGGTGCTGTCGGCCCCGCCGCTGAAGCCGACGAGAAGGCGGTCGATGCCAGCCAGGCACTGGTGCTCGGCGAGGTAGGTACCGACGCGGCGGGCCAGTTGGTTGGCGTCGTCCATGGGTGGTCTATTTCCCGGTGGTGGTCTGGACAAGGGAGACGAAGCCGAGGGCGAGCTGGGGATTGTTAACGGGGCCGGTGAGGGAGAGGGTGATGGTGTTGGTTCCCTTGAGCAGGCCGTCGGCGATGGGGGCTTGTTGGAGGGCGGTGGCCTGGATGGGGACGGCCGTGCCGTTGAGCATGAGCTTGAGGGGTTCCTGGCCGTCGGGGCCGAGGAGGCCGAGGCGGAGCTGCCAGGTGCCGGCGCGGTCGGCGGGGAGGGGGATGGTGCTCTCGACTGGTGCATTGGGTTGGAGGAAGGCGACGTTCCGGTCGCCGAAGTGCTCGCGGACTCGAAGGGTGCGCCCGGCCTTTCCGAAGCGATCCATGCGGAAGTCGATGGCGGCGATGGCGTGGGGTTCGAGGCGGATGGTGCCGCTGGCCTTGGGGCCTTGGCGCTGGAATTTGACGCGGGGTCGGCTGGGTTCGGCGGTGCCGGATTCGCCACGTTGCATGAGGCGGACGCTGGGGCCGGTCCAGTAGCCGCAGGGCATGGTCACGGTGAGGGGGACGTCTTGGGCGGCGGGGGAATCGTTGAAGAGGATGGTGGTGACGCGGTCTTCCTCCATGGTGGCGGCGGCGACGATGTCGGGGATGCCGGTGTCCACCTTCACGCGCAGGCCACGCAGATCGCGCAGGACCCAGAAGAGCCAGTAGACGGGGTCGGGCTGGTCGGCCCCGTTGGGCAGGAGGGTGTGGCGGGTGGCGTGGAGATCATGGTAGAGGTTGCCATGGATCTTGTCGGCCTGGGGCAGGATGCCCTTGAGGAGGAGCCGGGCGTAGGGGACGATGCGTTTCTCCCAGATGGCGGGTCCGTCCTTGAGTTCCTCCTTCTTCAGGTTGTAGTTGCTCTCGGTGATCCAGATGGGGAGGCGGCGGCTCTGGATGCGTTCGGCGGCGTTGACGAGCATCTCGCTTTGCACGGCGAAGTCCTCGGGGGAGATGTCGTAGACGTGGAAGTCGAAGAAGTCGATGGTGTCCTTGGTGCCTTCGAGCCAGGGGAGGGTCCAGCCTTGCCAGGTGTACCATGGCTTCTGGCCCTTCTGGTTGCGGGGCCAGCCGGGCGCCCAGCAGAGGACGGGGCCGCCGACGAGGACATCGGGGTGGGCCTGCTTGACGGCGCGGGCGACCTTGTTGGCCATCTCGATGTGGAGCGTGGCCGCATCGCTGCCTTTGTCGGTGGCGCGGGGATCGCGGAACCAACTGGCGTTCGGCTCGTTCCAGATCTGAACGAGGCGGAGTTGAGGATCCCGCTCCTTCCAGAGCCCGACGTAGCCCGCGCAGAGGCCGGCCCAGCGGTCGAAGTCGGCGGGGTTGCGGGTCTTCTCGTGTTGAAGCCATTTGGGGACGCCGCCGAGGGAGCACATGGGTTCGGCCCCGAGTTGCCGGGTGGCGGGAAGGAAGCGGCCGATGGGGTAGCGCGAGCCGAAGAGAAGGGCCTTGTTGAAGGCGTTGCGGGCGGCGGTCGTGGCGAAGAAGCCGGGATCACGGTGGGTGTCGCCGGTGACCCAGTCTATCTTGCCCGGGTAGCGGATGCACCCAGGGCGGAGAGCGGCGATGCGGGCCCAGTAGTCGCGGTCGGCGACCATGGCGGGCCCGCCCTCAAAGGCGGTCAGGCCAAAGAGCGTGGCTCTGATGCGCGGTTCGTCGCCGAGAATCACGTTGGTACCGGCATCCACCGCCACGCCTTGCCCGCACAGGAGGGAGGGGAGGGAGACGAGGAAGGCGAGGAGGATGTGCTTCATGTGGAGTGCCTTTCGGGGTGGGGGCACGACGAAGCGCGCCAGCGAGTTGCCGATTGAGCAATGTAACAAGGCTGGAGCGGACCGCAAAGGGAGAGTGGTGGCGCTGGTCTCAGGCACAGCAGACCGGCGAAAACCAGGGAGGGGTTAGGAGAGGCACGTTTGACCCCCTATAGTTGGCCGACTGCATAACACAAGGAAACAAGCGCGCGATGGACGAACATGTTTGGGTATTCGACGAAACGACTGACCAGAAAATAACAGAGATCATGAAGGCGGGCGATGTCAGCCGGGCCACTGCCATGATTCTGGCCAGCCGCAATCTGCCACCCGACCAGGTGGAATCGTTTCTGAAACCAACCCTGAGTCGGCTGAGTGATCCGTTTCTCCTGTCTGGCACCGAGGCTGCGGCGAAGCGGCTTTGGCAGGCTGTGCGCGGCGGCGAGCGCATCCTGATCCATGGTGACTACGATTCCGACGGCATTACAGCGACGGCATTGGCGGCGTGGGTGTTGCGCCAGCATGGCGCGACGGTGGGGACCTTCCTGCCGCACCGGATTGACGATGGGTATGGCCTGACTGTCGAGTCGGTGACCAAAGCGAAGGAAGAGCGCTGGGACGTGATGCTGACGGTGGACTGTGGCATCACGAGCGTGGAGGCCGCTGCCGCGGCGCACGAACTGGGCGTGGATCTGATCATCACGGATCATCACATGCCTGCCGGCGAGATTCCCATAGCGGTTGCCGTCGTGAATCCGAAGCTGCCTGGCGCACCGGATGGGGTCGAGGACCTGGCTGGTGTCGGCGTTGCCTTCAAGGTCTGCCATGCGTTTATGAAGTACGGCCGGGAACATGGCTACGAAGGCGAGGAGCTGGATCTTCGCGATGGGTTGGATCTGGTGGCTTTGGGGACGGTGGCCGACATCGTGCCGTTGCTGGACGAGAACCGCATCCTGGTCAAGAACGGTCTGCAGGTCCTGGGCAGGCAACACCGTCCGGGAGTCCACGCGCTCTGCGAGATTGCCCGGACCTACGAGCCGCTCGGCACGGGGGACATCACCTACCGTCTGGCTCCTCGTCTGAACGCTGCGGGGCGCATGGGCGATCCCAGCGACAGCCTCCGGCTGCTGGAGGCCCACAGTATGGTGGAGGCCTCGGCGCTGGCCCGTCGGTTGGACGAGTACAACCGGGAGCGGCAGCGCATCGAGGAAGAGGCGATCCATGGGGCGGAAGAGCAGATCGAGGCGATGGATGATCTGGACCAGCGGCGCACGTTGGTGGTCGCCGGGGCGGGCTGGCATCAGGGCGTGGTCGGGATCGTGGCATCCCGCCTCACTCGTCGCTACCACCGTCCTGCGGTGGTGTTGACCGAAGATGCAAGTGGCGTGTGGGTTGGCTCATCGCGCAGCATTCGGGGACTGAATCTGGTGGAGTTGCTGGAGCGCTGCAGTGGCACGTTGCTCCGTTTTGGCGGGCACGCCATGGCGGCGGGCCTCTCGCTGGAGCTGGACAAGCTGGATCTCTTCCGCGAGCAGTTCGAAGCGACGATTGGCGAGCTGCTGACCGTGGAAGCGCTTCGGCCGAAGGTCGAGATCTGTGGCGAGGTGAGTTTCTCGGAACTGGACTACCGGTTCTTCTCGGAACTGGAGAAGCTGGAGCCCTTCGGACACGGCAATCCGGAGCCGGTGTTCGTCACTCGGGATGTGATCCCTGACAAGAAGCTCCCAGCTGGTCGCTCGCACACGCGGGGCTACATGCGCGACGCAACGGGCGCGAGCATTCCGTATATCGCCTTTGGGCGCACGCCCGATACTCTGCCACCGGCACCGTGGGACCTGGCATTCACCCCGCAACTGAACCGCTACGGTGGCCAGTCCACCCCGCAGGTGCGCGTGGTGGATATCCGGTCTCTCGTCTAGGCTGGCCCGACCTACCGTT
>JABGQJ010000557.1 GCA_018648945.1 Victivallales bacterium | reverse complement strand
GTCTGACCGATGCCTGTGAAGGCTTCACGGACCCCGAGGAGCCCAAGCCTGTGGTACGGACCAATTCCCAGAACTCCGGCAAGCGCGGCCGCGGCCAGGGCAATCAGGCATTCAACAACATGGTCCGCAACCTGACCGTAGACACGGGCAAGTCGAACCCAGGCGCAGTGGGTATCGACTTCATGTGCAACAACATGGGGCAGGTGCGCCGCGTCACCATCCGCAGCGGAGACGGCCAGGGCGTGGCCGGTCTGTCCATGACCCGGCAGTGGCCGGGGCCTTGCATAATCAAGCACGTGAGCGTCACTGGTTTCGATACCGGGATCGCGGTCAAGCACGCGAGCTATGGCGTCACATTCGAAGACATCGAGCTTGCGCAGCAGAGGGTGGTGGGTCTGGAGAACGAACACAATATGGTCGCGGTGCGCAGGCTGACCAGCCGCAACAGCGCACCCGCTGTGCGGAACAGCAGCAAAGCCGGCCTCGTGATCCTGCTGGATTCGAGGCTGTCAGGTGGCGGGCCGGCGGAGACAGCCATCACCAACCATGGCGCGTGCTACATCCGCGATGTGACGGTAGAGGGCTATGGTGTCGCGCTCAAACAGGGCGACAGAGCGCTGCGCACGCAGCACATCGACGCCTACGTGTCGCATCCCCCGGTTGCGCGGACCGCGATCCCTGAGGCGGGCAAGCGCGGCTTGGACATACCCGTGGAGGAGACGCCGGACTACTGGAACCCAGATGTCGATGAATGGGCGAGTGTTTCGGATTTCAGACGCGAACGCGACGTGGACGACACCGCGTCGTTCCAGCGCGCGATAGACAGTGGCAAGCCGGTGGTGGTCGTGCCTACGGGCCGGTATCTCATCGGCGATACCGTGTTCGTGCGCGGAACGGTCCGGCACATACTGGGCTGTGACAGCCGTATCAATCGCTCTCCCAAGCACACATTCCAGAACAAAGAACAACGCAAGCCGCTGTTCCGAATCGAGACGCCTGCTGAGGGAGTTCCGGGAGTCATTGTCGAGCGGCTCTGGATCGATGTCTGGCGGCCGGCATACAAGAAGGACGTCCACGCGGTGGCGTTCGAGCACGCAAGCCGCAAGTCGCTGACCTTGCGCAGCATCACCATCTGGGGCGATACCATCACGGCGTACCGAAACACACCGGCGGCCGGCAAGCTGTTCATCGAGGACGTCTGTTCCACGGGCAAGGTGGCGGAGTTCCGTTTCGACCATCCCCAACAGGTGTGGGCGAGGCAATGGAACCCCGAGCGGCCGGACGTGATGATCGTGAATCGGGCCGCGACGATCTGGTGCCTGGGCATGAAGTCTGAGGGGAAAGGCACGGTGATCTACAACGGGCCCGGAGCCCGGACCGAGTTGCTCGGGGGCTTCTTCTACCCGGTGCAGCAGACCGATACCGACTGGCCGGCCTGCATCAACGAACGGGGGGATGTGTCGCTGGTTCTCGGAACGGTCTCCTACAAGGGCGCATCGACAGACTATGCGGTCTTCCTCCGTGAGATGCGGGAGGGCCAGGTCCATGATCTGCGCCGGGAGCTGTTCACGAGCCGCGGTCCGGGGCGCCATGTTCCGCTCTGTGTGAGTCGGGGGAACAGGTAACCACGAAGTGTTCTGCCCCTCCTGGACCTGGGTACGGTACCCCCGGATGCGCGTGGTGCCATCGGTGTGCGGAAAGGAGCTCAGCTCCGCTGTCCTGTCAGCCTCCTCATGCTTGCCTTGCTCCCCGGCGACGGTAGTGTCTGGAGTTGCCGGGCAGGTGGCGCCCCATCCTGCGGACCTCGCCCCTGGCGTGAACTGTAGTGAGTAGGTAACGCGAAGATGCTCTGAGGTCCGACATGCATGACAGGCAAGCCGTGTGGAGTCCCAGTTCGTCTGCCCGAATGGGTGCCACCGGGGTCGTTCTTGCCTGCGCGTTTCTCTTTTGCAGCGCTGTGTTGGCAGCCCCCGCGACACCCCAGCCAGTCTTCCCTGAGCGCCATCCATACCTGGCGCTGACCCCGGCCGATGTGGCCCGCGCCCGTGACCGGGCCGAGCGCTACGCCTGGGCGGAACAGGCGATGCAGAATCTGACCAACGAGGCCAAGGGACACCTAGCCGCGAACTGGGACACCTTGCCAGACAAGGGCGACCGGGCCCATTGGGGCAAGGCAAGCGCGCTGTTCAACGTCGCCAGGGCCCATGCCCTCACCGGCGAAGCCCGTTTCGGGGAATGGGTCCGGGATGGCTTGCTCGCCTACGCCGATCTCTATCCAGGACTGGCCCTGACCAACCAACGCTGCAAGCTCTTCAGGCAGTCGCCCCTCTACGAAGCCATGTGGTTTGTGCCGGCGGCACAGGCCTACGACTTGGTGGCCGACAGCGGCCTGCTCAGCGCCGAGCAGAAACGGCACATCGAGACCGACCTCTTGCGCGCGGGCATGGTCTGCTTCATGATCCGCGATTTCCAGAATGATGCACGGGTCAAGGATCTGCACTACCGCTGCTACAATTTCCAGGCGTGGCATCTCTCAGCCGTTGGCCTGGTCGGCCTGGCGTTGCGCGATCCGGAGCTGGTCGCCTACGCCACCAGCAGCCCCTACGGTCTGCGCCATCTCATCGCCCACGACATCCGCGAGGACGGTCTGTTCTGGGAACGCTCGCCCGGCTACAGTCAGTTCGTTGTCGATGCGCTGCTGCCGCTGACCGAGGCACTGCTGCACGCCGGGATCGACGTGTATCAGTGGCAGATCCCCAATGACCGCAGCCGCGACGAAGACTCGCACTACGTGACCGACGTCACCGACCAGCCCAAGTCGCTGCGCCTCCTTTTCGACGGGCCATTCCACCTGGCCTTTCCGGACCTCTCGTACCCGGCTCTGGGCGACAGCGGCCGTGGCCCGTTGCGGGCCGGCTGGGCGCATCTGGTGGCATACCAACGCTACCGCGACCCCCACCTGGCCTGGTTGCTGCGGCGCGACATGCCACTGGCCAATGCCGACATCAAGGGAGGGCGCGTGGGGTTCCTGCACTACTACCGCTACCAATACCGCTACGACCAAGTCCGACTCAACGGCCAACCGGTGCGCTGGGAGCGCACAGACGCCACCTTTGAGCGCCAAGGCGACACAATCACTGTCCTGGATGGCGGTGTGCGGCAGCCCGACCACTACCTCCTGAACGATGCGGACGTGGAAGACTTCGTGCTGGAGTGGAACCTGACCCGGCTGGCGAAATCGGGCAGCGACGACCGGGCCTGGGTCGTGTACCATGTCGATACCGGCAACACTGGCAACCGCATATCCTTCATGCTGCCTTCCTGGTGCCCCGAGCTGAACCGGCCGTACGCCTTCCGCCTCGAGAGCAAGGGGGCGGACGTGCGCATCCTGTGCGACGGGCAGCTCGTGTCGACCGAGCCGTCCGTGTACCGTCATGCGCCCGATTGGCACTGGCTGGTCAACGATCCCCCGCAGCTTGTCGATCCTGATGCTGGCGCGGCGTTGCCGTGGGCTGACGGTACATTCGCGAACACCGGCGTCTTCCGCAACGGTTGCTCGCTTCTCCCAGCTTCGGGAGTGGCCGTGCTCCGCCAAGCGGGTGCCGATTTCGTCAACCAGCCGGACTCGACCGCCGTTGCCTTGAGCTACGGTCCGCACGGCGGTGGCCATGGCCATTCCGACAAGTTGACGATCACCCTCTACGCCCAAGGGCGGCAATGGCTGCCCGACTTTGGCAGCATGCCCTACGAGACCAACTGGAAATCCGAATGGACGGCGCAGACGATCAGCCACAACACGCTGGTCGTGGACGGCATTTCCCAGCAGCCGACCGGTGACCGGGATGTCCAGTGGCCAGTCGATTCGGGAGAAAAGCGCGTCTGCGGGCGACTGCTCCGCTTCGACCCGAAGGACAAGCTGGCCGCCGCGACCTGCGACACTGCCTACCCGGGGCTCATCCTCTCCCGCTCCGTGCGCGTGGCTGGAGCCTGCGTCATCGATCGCTTCGATGTGGGCCCGGCGCCGGAGGCGGCGGCTGGGACGCGCCGTTTCGACTATGTGCTGCACATCGACGGGGAGATGGTCCAGAGCACGGGGGCTTTGGCCGCCCGCGCTGACAAGCTCGGCGAACGGTGCGGCTACCAGCATGTGGAGCAGACGCACACAGCCGAGTTGACGAAGCCCATGGCTTTCATCTACGCCGCCGGGGAGAAGCGGCTGCGGCTGTGGATCGTGCCCGTGCCCAGCAAAAACGCGAAAGGGGTCGCTCAGGTTGTCCTGGGGCAAGGCCTGACCAAGCAGCCCACCGGGCGCATGCCGATGCTCATCGTCCGGCGCGAGGGAGCGGCAGCGACCTTCCTGACGCTGTTCGAACCGCTGGGCAGCGGGCAGCAACTCACCGCCGTGCGACTGGGCAAGCAGACGCCTGGCCAACCGCTCGTGCTGGTCCTGGAACGCGGTGCCGACACCGAGCGCGTGGTGGTCGGGCGGAACGATGCCGACTCGATCCCCGGGAAGCGACAATGAAGACCAACTACCGCGAGGACTTCCTGCGCTTGTTCGCTGGCGAACGCCCAGCGGGCGTGGTCTGGACGGCCGACCTTTCGTACTGGATCAACGGGCGCAAGCAGGACGGCACCGCTGATCCTGCCTGGGATACGGAGCGCGGGTATCTGGAACTGCACCGGTCCCTCGGCGTCATGCCCTATTACTATTACCCACAATTCTGGGCGAGCCGGGTCATCTATGACAACACGGTTCGGGAGCGCGTGGAGACGCGCGGCAATGTCACCAGCCATCTCTGGGAGACCCCCGTGGGTTCGCTGCGCGAGGAGAGCTGTTTCCTGCCCGAGAGCGCCTGCCACGGGGTCACCCGGCATCCGGTAGAGACGGGTGCGGACCTGGACGTGCTCATCTACTTGCTGGAACACCGCCGCCTGGAACCGGACAACCTGACCGACTACCGCCAACGCCAGCAACTCTGGGCTGCCTACGACGGTCTTCCCTGCCTGGGACTGCCGCGCTCGCCGCTCAGTGCGCTGGCCTATGAATGGGCCGGCATCCAGAACTTGGTGTTCCTGCTCCTGGACTACGGCGAGCGCGCCCGCCACGCCCTGGCTCTGATGGAGGCGCAGGAAGCGCCCATCCTAGCGGCAGTCTGCGAACTGGCCCCGCCACTGGTGCATTTCCCCGACAATCTCTCCAGCGACAGCCTGACCGGCTGGTACGACGAGTACCTCGCCCCCACCCACCGCCGTCGCCTGCGGAAGCTGCACGCCGCCGGGATCAAGGCAGCGGTGCATCTGGACGGG
>JABGQJ010000556.1 GCA_018648945.1 Victivallales bacterium | reverse complement strand
GAACCCATAACCCGCGCCCCCGGTGATGTCTGGGTGGCGCGCAAAAGTCTCGGGCGTGGGGAAGTAGCGGCAATTGCCGTTGGCGATGGCGGCGACCAGAGGGAAGGTGCCGGGACTGCGTTGCGTGATGGCCGCGCCGACCTGAAGGAAGGGCTCCCCAGGCACGCTGTGGATGGTCACGTCGCCCACTCGGAGGACTTGGAGATCCGCCTTCACATCCAGCGAACCGCCGTTGTCCAGATAGAGGGCCATTTCCTCCAGGCGCTGGATCAGGTAGGTGCGCCCGGAATGGGCCTCGCGCAGCGTGGCGGCTGACTGGCGGAGGGAAGCGGGCGTGCATGGCTTGGTGGGGAAGGCGGCCTCGCGCATGGCGAAGCGGACCGCTGGTTCCGGCATGGGCTTGGCGGTGGCTAGTCCTGCCGCCAGGGAATCCACGTAGGATTGCGCGATACGCACGAGGTGCGGCTCGCCATCTTCTTGGCCAAGGCAGCAGGGGGCGGTGTTGATGTTGCCCTGCGCAGCTTGCAGGAAGAGGGCATGCTCTGCCAGGCCGCGCTCGACGATGGCTTGTGTCGCCACCCCCGGCCAGTCGGCGGAGACGAGGAGCATCTTGCTGCCGAAGACGACGCCGTGCATGCCGTGGTTGTGCAGCAGCAGCTTGGTCTCTCCCGATTCCCGATTGGCTTGTAGCCAACGGATCTCGGGGTCGGTGGGGCCGCCCTTCTCCACCCGATTGACGCCGAGCGTCTCCAGCAGGGGTGTTCGACCAGTGGCAAGGGTGACTGGCTCCTCATCGGCGATGGCCGCCAGCCCGGCCTCGATGGCGGCACGGATCCAGCCGCTGCGGAAGCCCGCGTCCAATTCGCCCCAGCCGACCCCGTGGGAGACGGTCGGCCCGGAGTGGGTATGGCTGCCGCAGACCAGGATAGCCTCGGGCGCAATGTCGGCCTTGCCAGCAATGCCTTGGCGGATCTCCCAGGCGCCGCTACGGCTCATGGTGACCAGATCGTTGGCCAAGATCAGCACCCGTCGGTCGTCATCGTAGAAGCTTGCGGCCCGGCACTGCAGGGGATCACGCACTCCCCGATTGCGGCGGCCCAGGAACGGACCGTAGCCGTACAATTCCACGAACAGCGGCGTCTCGATTACTCGTTCGGCACAGCCCACTCGCATGGCACCACTCCGTTTTCTTTGCCCAACATGGCGTGCAGGACGGCCTGCGCCCACTACTATACACAGACAACGCTCTAACAGGTACTACGAACAGTCTGGGAGCTGTGGTCATGAAGTTGTTCCGAAGCATTGTGTTGCTGGCATGCGTGTCTGGAATCGCCTTGGCGGCGGATTTCGTGGTGGTGGAGAAGGGCGTGGCACGGGCGACGGTTGTGATCGCGCCGGACCCGTCGGAAGCTCTGGAGGCGGCTGCCCGGATGCTGGCGGAGTACGTCCACGAGGCTACCGGGGCGACCTTGCCAATGGTCCGGGCCATCCCCGCGACGGGGAATGTGATCTGTGTGGGCAAGGTCCCCGGCGCGCCCTTGGCCAAGCTGGCGGGGCTGGACGACGACGGGTACGTGATCGCGTTCCCGAGCGCGCGGCTGATGACGATTGCCGGTCCCACCGACTGGGGGACGGAGTATGGCGTTTGCGAGTTCCTGGAGCGCTGGCTGGGCGTGCGTTGGTTGCTGCCGGGAGAGGATGGCACGGACGTGCCGCAAAGCGAGACCATCGCGATCAAGCCGGCGACGGTCCGGCAGGAACCCGCCTTTTTCTCCCGTCTCTTCAGCGGCCTGCGCGGCGACCCCCAGGCGGAGTGGGCGCGGCGCAACCGGATGCATGGCCGGGTGAGTTTCCACCACAACTTGATCAAACTGCTGCCACCCGAGGATTACACCACGGACCACCCCGAGTTCTTCCCGATCAAGGCGGGGCAGACGGAGCGCTATCTGCCTGCAACCAATGCTACCCATGGTTGGCAACCCTGTTTCACCGCGCCGGGTCTTGTCGAGGAAGCGGTGCGGAAGATCAACCAAGTCTTCGCCCAGAATCCGGCGCACACTTCGTTCTCCCTTGGCACCAACGACAGCAGCGGCTACTGCGCCTGTCCGAACTGCCTGAAGCGGATCTCGGGTGGGAAGAACTTCCTGGGCCGGATCGACTACTCCGACCTCTACTTCGCTTGGGCGAACCAGGTGATCGATGGTGTGCTGAAGCAGCATCCCAAGAAGGTGTTCGGGTGTCTGGCCTACAGCGAAGTCGCCGCGCCACCGAAGACCGTCAATGTCCATGAGCGCTTGATCCCCTACATGACCTACGACCGCATGAAGTGGGTCGATCCGGAACTGCGCAAGGTCGGGGAGGACGCCACCCGCGCCTGGCACGCAAAGAGCCCGGTGCTCGGCTGGTACGACTACATCTACGGTACCCCCTTCTGCCTGCCCCGTGTGTGGTTCCACCATATGGGCGACTACTACCGGTTCGGGCACGCGAACGGAGTCCGGGCGCTGTATGCGGAGGCCTATCCCAACTGGGGCGAGGGGCCGAAACTCTACATCTCGCTCAAGCTTCAGTGGAATCCCCAGGCGGATGTGGATGCCTTGCTGAAGGATTGGTACGAGCACTGTGTCGGCCCCGAGGCCGCGCCCCATCTGGCCGCCTACTACGCCAAGTGGGAAGACTTCTGGACCCGGCGCGTTCTGACCTCGCCATGGTTCACCAAGGGTGGGCAGTACCTGCGTTTCAATCATCCAGGCTATCTGTCAGACGTGGATTTGGAGCAGGACATCGCGGTCAGTCGCCAATTGCTGGAGAAGACGATCTCATTGACGAAGACCGCCAAGCAGAAGGCTCGGGCAGAGCTTCTGTTCCAGGCCTTCGAGTACTACGAGGCCAGCGCCTACGCCTACCAGGCCGGGGCCGATGTGGCCAAGGTCGAGACCGAGCAGGATGCCTTGAGGCTCATTGCCCACGTCAACAAGTGCGCGGGCTACTCGGACCGGCGGCGAGAGCTGGGCACCAAGGTGTTCCCGCAGCATCCTGTGTTGGTGCATCCCCTTGAGCTCGACCGGTACCCCGCCATGTCCGGCGCATCCTGGGGCTCGGGCACGCTGTGGCGGATCTACGATGTGCTGGCCAAGTCGGCTCCGGACTCGGCTCTGCGTCGGGAAATGGCCGACTTGGCAAAGGGCGACACGGCCATGGGAAACCAAGCTCGGATGATGCACCGGGTCATCGCAGGCATCGGCAAGCCCCTCACCAAGAACCCCTCCTTCGAGGAAGGCGCTGGCGGCGCCGCCACCGATTGGACGTGGTGGGTGAAGTGGGCCACGGGCAGGATGTATCGCACGCAGGACGTGGCGCACTCCGGCGAATGGAGCGTCTGCTTCGACGGGATGAAACGCGGCGGCCCCGTGCAGAGCTTGCCGATCACGCCGGGGCGCTACGGGCTCGTCTGCTTCGTCTACGTGCCGGAAGGGCAGGGCGCGAGCGGTTCCGTGGAGATGGCCATGACCCTCCGTGATGCGAAGGCGCAGAACTTGCCCTCGGCCGGCACCACCATCGTGCCCGTCCCCGGTCGCTGGACCACCATCGCCGTGGCCCAGGATGTCCCTGCCGAGATCAACGGCAAAGCGGTCAAGACTGTCATGCCCATGATCATCCCCACCGGGTACGGCGAAGACGAGAAGGTCTACTTCGACGACCTCCAACTTTTCCGTCTGGATGACTGAGCAGGGGGAGTGACAGGGGAGGGAGAGGACTACGGAAGGTGCGGGAGGGAGTGGCGTTCCCAGGGCGTTTTCCTGGGCGCCCGTGTCGTCCTGTCAGGACTCCACGTCGGGCGATCCGTGTTCCCAGGGCGTTGCCCAGGGGGCCGATGACGTCCTTTCAGGACTCGACCCGATTGCGTCCGGGGCCCTGAAGGGGGCCTACATACCAGCCCAGGCCAACGGCCTGGGTTGGGGTGGGGGATAGGGGTGAGCCCTGGAAGGGCGAGACATAGGACCAATCCCAGAGGTCTTGCCTGCCAGGATCCGCTCGTGACGGGGACGGGATTGTTCACGGCTGGGTGACGAGGGTCTCCACGGCCTGGGCCCAGCGGGCGCGCTGGTCGGCGGGGCAGAGCAGGAGGAAGGCGGTGGAACGGAGCTCGGTGATCGGGACGTCCTTGCTCGATGCCAGTGTCTCGTAGGCGCGCCAGTGTCCATCGACGATCTCGCCTACAGCGACGGGGAGATCGCGGGTGAGCTTGAGCTCGCCTTCACCGAGGGGGAGGACGAGGATGGCGTTGGACGTGTTCAGGTCCTTGCCATCGAGGGAGAGGATGAGCTTGCGTCCCATGCCGTTCGCGAAGGGGTTGCTGAGGGACGCGGCACCATCCGTGGCGAGGGCGGTGACCGCGCCGGCTTCGGAGGTGTGGACCGCGACCTGCGAACCGGCGGGAATGGTGAATCGGGCCTTGGCCAGGTCTGTGGTCACGGTCTCCTTGCCCTCGTTGAGCAGGAGGCGTAGCTCGCCAGCCACGGTCGGGAGATGGTAGGCCAGGACGTCCTTTTCGCGGGAGATGGGCGGCAGGTTGACCAACTGTGCGTAGACCTTGCGGAGGGTCTCGCGGTCGGCGTGCAGCTCGATGGGGTCGTTCAGGAAGAGCACCTGTCCTTTGCCTACGGCATGGCGGATCAGAACGTTGCTCTGCCCGGCAAGCTCGAGGGAAGGATAGGCGTCGTACTGCTCGGGCTTGCCAGCAAAGGCCGGGGCCGGATCGCCCGCGCGGCGGATGTCGGGGTAGCGGCGGGACTTGAGCTTGACCCCACAGAGCGTTTCCAGCACCTGCGGCCGGGTGGGTTGCCGGTTGGCGTCGTAGGTCATATCGCCGGAGAGATAGACGGTGCTGCCCTCACGGGCGAGGTCGGCGAGCAGCGTCACCTCGGCGTCGCTGAGGGTATAGGGGAGGGGGAAGAGGATCGCCTTGGGCGGTGCGGCTTTCAGGTTGGGCAGTTCGTATTGGCGGATGACGGAGAAGGGGATGTTGGTGGTGGAGAGGGCGTCGAGGGAGAGCTGAATGCGCTTCTCCATTTCGCTCTGCCGGCCACCGAGGAGGAACTGGTCGGGGATCACGTAAACGAGGTCTTCCGGGACGTGCTTGGGCTCGAAGGAGCGGAAGAAAATGGCCAGGTTGCGCCAGTCGCGGGCCACTTGTTTGGGGACGAGTTCGTTGGGGTAGTTGATGCCCCAGGGAAAGACGCAGCCGCGCATATCCTTCCAGTCCCAGTTGCTCATGCTGGCGCTGCCGCAGCCGACGCCCATGAAAGTGG
>JABGQJ010000555.1 GCA_018648945.1 Victivallales bacterium | reverse complement strand
GTCCCAGATGGAAGGTTGCAATGTTGATGCCCGCATCGCCCAGAATGGTGCCAAGCGAGCCAATGAAACCCGGTTGATCCTTGTTTGCGATGAACAGCATGTTCGGGCCCAGTTCGGCATCGATGGGAATGTCCTTGATTTCGACGATGCGGGGATCGCCGAAGTTGGTCTTGGTGCTGAATGCCGGCTTGCCGGCGCGGAGTTTGCGCAGAACACGACTGGGACGCAGTTGCATAGTCTTCTTCCTCATCGGACTGACGCGTGGTGAGAGAGGGCTCGACCGAATGGCCGGGCCCCGTCCTGAAATCTACCGATCCGCCTGGGGGATGTAGGCGGGCAGTTTCTGCCCGGCGAAGACGGGCTTGATGCGGGCGAAGCGCTGGCGACCGTTGATGATTGGCACACTGGCCCAATCCTCGCCGATCAGTGGCCGGGCGTAGTCGACGAACTCGTCGGACACATCCGCGCCGTTGTTGGTGACCCACTCGGACGGGAAGGTCCGCTCGGAGTTGGCGACGAGAGGCAAGGGTGCCTTGTCGTAGCGCACGTCGTAGATCAGCCCGTCGTTGCGGAGAATGGTGGACATGAAGCCGCCCTGGCCTTCGGCGGCGAGGAGCACGGCCTTCTGGCCGCAGCGGTAGGCCTCGTCGAGGTCCACGGTGGAGGCGTAGATGGCGGTGTCGCGCTGGTCGGTGCCATAGGCCTGGCCGCGGGCGGCGCCCTTGGCGGCGATGCCGTGCTTGTTCAGGTAGCGCACGAGCACTTCCTGTACGGTCACGCCGCTGGCCCCGAAGTTGGGGTGCCCGAAGCTGTCGAGGACCATGTCCTCCTTGCGCACGCCGCCCTCTTCGAGCACATCGCAGCCTTCGCTGACCACGACGATGCAGCGGCCACGTTCCTTGATCATGGCATTGATCTGCTCGCTCATCTCCACCAGCGTCTTGCCGGTTTCGGCGAGGAAGATCAGCATGGGGAACTCGCGCTTCGGGTCGGCCAGACGCGCGGCGGCGGGGATGTAGCCGATCTTGCGGCCCATGGCCTGCAACACCAACACTGGGTCGGCCGGGCTGGAGCCGCGGTTCTCCTCCTCGGCATTCTGGACGATGCTGGCCCAGTAGCGGGCGACCGAGCCATAGCCGGGGGTGTGGTCGATGAGGGTGCGTTCGCTGTCGCCCACATCGTTGTCGATGGTCTTGGGCACGCCGATGCCGATGCAGTCCAGCCCCTTCTCCTGGGCCAGATTGGCCACCTTGTTGGCGGTGTCCATGGAGTCGTTGCCGCCGTTGTAGAGGAAATAGCCGATGTCATGGGCCTTGATCACGGCCATGATGCGGTCGAAATCCTCGTCCTGGTGGCTCTTCACCTTGTAGCGGCAGGAACCGATGGCCCCGGCGGCAGGCGTGTTGCGGAGCAGGGAGATCTCGTCCTCGTCCTGGACGGAGAGATTGATCAGCTCTTCCTTGAGCACCCCTTCGATGCCATGCCAACCGGCGTAGACCGTGCCGATCTTGTCCGGGAAGCAACGCGCGGCCTCGACCACGCCCCGGAGCGAACTGTTGATCACCGGCGACGGGCCGCCGGACTGTGCAATAAGTAGGTTCTTAGCCATATTCCTAGCCCTGTCGAGTATCTGTTACGGCAAAGAACACGGAGGCGCCAGGCCTCCGTGTTCTTCTTGGGGTCTGGGCTTGTCTAGACGCCACTGAAGGCGGCAAAGCCACCATCGACGGCCACTACCGTGCCGGTCACGAAGCCGGCACCGGGGTCGCCGCAGAGCCACAGCAGAGCGCCGAGTAGATCCTCGGGCGTGCCGTACTTGCCCATGGGCGTGTGGTTGATGATGGTCTGGCCGCGGTCGGTCATGCTGCCGTCTTCGTTGGTCAGCAGCGCGCGATTTTGGTCGGTGAGGAAGAAGCCGGGGGCGATGGCGTTGACGCGAATGCCCACCTTGCTCATGTGCACCGCCAGCCACTGGGTGAAGTTGCTCACCGCTGCCTTGGCGCCGCTGTAGGCCGGAATCTTGGTCAGGGGCGTGAAGGCGTTCATGCTGGAGATGTTGACCACCACGCCGGAGCCGCCCGCCGCCATGTCCTTGGTGAAGACCTGGGTGGGCAGGAGGGTGCCGATGAAGTTGAGGTTGAAGACGAACTGAATGCCATCGGGGTCGAGATCGTAGAAGGTCTTGAAGCCTTCGACGGTGCTGTCGAGATCCTCGGGGAGCAGGTACTCGCGAGAGGTGGTGCCAAGGGGATGGTTGCCGCCCGCACCATTGATCAGGATGTCGATGGGACCGTACTGGGCCTTGATCTCGACCAGAGCCGCTTCGAGGCTTTCGCGTTCGAGCACGCTGCAGGCGAAGCCGGTGGCTTCGAAGCCAGCAGCCTTGATCTCGCCAGCGACCTTGTCCGCCGCGTCCTTGCGCAGGTCAAGAATGGCCACCTTCGCGCCGCATTCGGCCAGAGCCTTGGCCATGCAGCCGCAGAGCACGCCGCCGCCGCCAGTAACCGCCGCTACTTTGCCGGCCAAGTCGATTTGGAAAGGAACTGCCATGGGTCATCTCCTGGGTGTTGGTATAGGGAAAAGGGACAGAATGTGAGCCACATCGTAATATCGTGGCCGTGGCGATTAGTCAAGGGCAACGGCACCCGAGGGGGGGCGCTAGCCTGAACACGGCTGCATGTCCGGTCCCCATGGCTCGATCACCCGCACCCGGTCGCCGAGCTCACGGACCACGTCCGGCAGGTCGAACTCCTTCAGCACGCCGCGCAGGAAGTTCGCCGCCGGCCACGCCACCAATGGTGCCTTTGTCCACTCGCGATACGATGTCGGACCATTCTTCAGCGTGACCGTTGTCACCTCGTCACGCAGCAGAGCCACGAACAGCGCCAGGACTGCACCTTGTCCACGCCCGTAGAGGTGGATCGTCTTCGCTCCCTCGGCGGCCAGCAGGTCGAGCGTGCGACAGACATCGTAGACCCGCTGCCCGAGGTAGCTTTCGCCGAAGAGCAGGGCGTGCCCATGCATCATATAGTCCATCCCGTAAGGCTGGAAGAACCCAGCGGCGCGGTCTTCCGGCATGCTCTCACCCAGGCCCCGCACATCCAAGGCGTAGAGCGCCCCCTCGAACTCCGTGGCCAGGGAGTCCTCGGCCATGTCGTCCTCGGCGCAGGTATGGGGCAACAGCAGGTGCACCTCTTCCTCCACGTCCAGCGTATGACCCCATTCCCTCTGGACCAAGCGCTTGCGCAGGATCGCCCGAATGTCACGCGCCGTCTCGATGGCATAGCGGGCATAGGTATGGCCACCACCCGACACCCCACGCGGTACGCGGTAGTGCGGGGGAGTCGCCGGAGATTCGGGAAGGCCGAGTAGGCGAAGCGCCGCCCGCTTCAGCTCGTCGCCGGACAGTGATGGACGCGTCTCTTCGAACTGCGCCGCAGCTTGGTCGATCAGTTCGTAGATCGGCGTGGCCCCGGCCGCAATCACATCGCCAGCAGGCGTCACCAGCAGGTTACTCTCGTTCAGATCGTCCTGCTCCACCACCTTCACCACCGGGCCGGGGACGCCAGCTTGGGCGCAGAAGAAGCCGACCATCGCCTCCTGGTTCTCCAGCTTGTAGCCATGCGTGGAGGGACCCATGAACTGCGCCACCTTGTCCTCCGCCCCAAGCAGGCGGTAGAAGCGCTGCACTTCCCCGAACGCTTCGGCCACGCCCCGACGCTCGAAGAAGTCGTACTGCTGCCCCAGAATCATCGCTGGCTTTGGAGCTCGCGCGATAAGGAAATCGACCATTTCCAGTCCGGCCCCGATCACGCCCGGCGGATACTGCTCAGCGTCTGCAGGGATCTCATTCTCGAGGTTGGTCAGGAACGAGGTCACGAAACAGCTAGGCGCGGCCATGGTGAAGCGTTCCTCGCAGCCCCACAGCCAGGTACTCATGGTGCCGCCGCCGGAGTTGCCGGTCACGCCGACCCGGGTCGGGTCCACCTCTGGCATCGCCAGCAGCAGATCCAACGCGCGGATACCATCCCAGGCGCGCCACATGCCGAAGAACTCGTCCACCAACTCCAACTGCTTGCCCATCATGTTGTGGGCCGGGCAGCAGGAAGCCACGCATTCACGATCCGTCAGTCGGGAGTATTGGTCGCGCTCGCCCTGGTTGAACGGCTCGTAGAGCAGCACGATGAAGCCATTGCGCACCAGCCGCTGAGCAAACCCCGTGTAGACCTTCTGGGCCTTGCCGTCCATGCTATGGCCACAGGCACCAACCACGGCCGGAGCTTTGCCGTTGATCTCGTTGGGCACATACAGACTGGCCGTCACCCAGACACCGGGGCGGCTCTGGAACATCAGCTTGTCGACGCGATAGGTGTCCAGTTCGATGGTCCCGGCCACCTTGGGCTCAAGCGCGCACTTGGCTGGGCGAGGCGCGAACGCCCGGTGAATTGCCGCCAGCGTCTCCTCCTGGTAGGCTCTCGCCTGCGCCTCCGTGCGGATGCTCTGCAGCCGCGCCTGCCGTTCCTCGCGCTTCTCGCGCAACCGTCGGACGTAATCGTCCAGAACCATGTGCTGGTAGCCGTTCCGGGTCATCGACCTGCTCCTGCTGGGTTGGGGGGTGCGGGAATCTAGCGCCAGAAGGGCACAATGGACAACATGGACGGTCGCCTGGCGCATATCCAGGAAGGGGAGCATTCTGCCCGCCTGCGGGAGCAAGCCATGCATGCGCCACGTTCCCCCGTTCATCTGACCCCAGGCCCTCGCTTGCGCTCGCCGTTCGGCATGGTAGGGTCACCTCTGTGCGTGGGTGTCGGCACGGTGCCGCACTCCATGGGTGTCCGCAGGAGCCCCAACCCACGGAGCAGGGAGGCAGCGATCATGCGTATCCGCCCCGGATTGTCGGCTTGTGTGCTTGCTCATGCCATTGGCTGGCTGCTCGTTGCTCCCCAGAGCGCCGCCCAAGGCGTGCGCTTCACGGTGACCAATCCGGCGGCGGTGGCAGTGCGGACGGTGGCGCGCGTGTCGCTCCCTCTGCCCACCGGGATGTTCCCGGCGGCACCACCGGCGAAGGCGACCATCGGAGGGAAATCCCTGCCGGTGCAGGCCAACGTGATCACGCGACATCCGGATGGTTCGGCGCGCCGGGTCATGCTGGCTATTCCTGTGGTCCTCAAGGCGGGAGAGAGCGTCGAAGGCCTCTATGCGCCGGGTCGGGGGCCGGCCGAGAATGCCTCCCTGCCGCCGTCGGTCGTTGCCGCTGGTCCCTGGCAGGTCGTCCCGACGATGGACCGCGTCGTCCTGCGTTGGGCCAAAGGG